>JAIYAI010000455.1 GCA_027489135.1 Acetobacteraceae bacterium | reverse complement strand
GCGGCCTGCGCCGCCTGGGCGCTGTCGAATTGCGGCGCCTCCTTCTTCATCACCTTGTCGAGGTTCCACACCACGGCTTCCGCCGTGAACTCCGACCCGTCGTGGAAGGTGACGCCGCTGCGCAGCTTGAAGGTCCAGCGGTTGCGGTCCGCGCTGTCGGTGGTCCAGCTTTCGGCCAGGCCGGAGCGGATGCGCGCCTTGATGTCGCCGCGCGAGAGGTCCCAGGCAGTCAGCGCGTCATAGGCGGTGATGCCGGCGAAGCGGATGCCCTCCGCGCCCTGGTTCGGTTGGCCGGTGGTGGTGGGGATGTCGGCCGCGGTCATGGCGACGCGCAGCACCTTCTCCCCTTGTGCCTGTGCGATGCGCGGCATGGACGCGACAAGCGGCGCGGCCGCGAGACCCGTGGTGAAACTCCGTCGCAGCATGGTTCAGCCCCCGGTGGCTTTGTGGGGCCGTGCTGGACCGGCGATCTTCCCGATGGTCCGACTCTCCGCATCGGGGCGGCCTGGTGCAAGCGTCAAAAACCGGCACCAGGCGCGGGAAACCGCCGAAAACTATCGATAAACCTAGCCCTTCTCGATGTTCCAGTAGAAGAGTGCCGGCCCCGGCAGCAATCCGCGCAGCGACCGGCGATAGGCGATCGAGCTGCGATACTGCCCGAGTGGGATCTGCGTCACGCTGTCCACATGCACGCGCTCCAGCTCCTTCGCCGTGCGGGCGCGGGCGGCGGCATCCGTCTCTTCCGCCCAGCGCCCGATCAGGTCCGGCACGCGGCGGTCGCAGGGCCAGCCGAACCAGGCATCCTCGCAGTTGCGCACGAAGGTGTTCAGCAGCGGGTTCGACACGCCCGTGATGGTCGCATTGGTGATGAAGGTATTCCAGCCGCCCTGCGCCACCGGCGCCTTGGACGCGCGCCGCTGCACCAGCGCCGACCAGTCCATGGCAACGAGATCGACATTCGCCCCCATGCGCCGCAGCGTATCGGCCAGCACCAGCGCCGGCGGATGCAGCGTCGCGTTGTCGGCCGGGTCCATCACCACGATGGGCCGCCCGTCATAGCCGGCGGCACGCAGCGCGGCGCCGGCCGCTGCGGCCTCGGCGCGCGGCCAGCCGAGGGTATCGAATTGCGGACCCTCCTCCGGCGCGCAGCCGAAGACGGCGGCACATTCGCGCCAGGGATTGCGGTCGCCCATGGTGGCGGAGAGGAAATCCTCCTGCCGGATCGCCGACATCAACGCCCGCCGTGCCTCGGGCTTGTCGAAGGGCGCATGCAGGTGGTTCAGCACGACGAAAAGCTGGTAGCCCAGCGGATCGTTCGAGGCGACGACGACGTCGCGCGACCGCGCCAGCCGCGCCAGCAGGTCCGGCGCCGGGCTTTCCAGCAGGTCGTATTCGCCGGTCAGTAGGCCGTTGGCCGCGGTGGCGAAGTCCGGCGTGTAGAGCGATTCGACGCGGTCGATCTTCACCACCTTGCCGCCCGCAGCCTGGCTCGGCGGCTCCGCGCGCGGCACGTAGCGGGCGTTGCGCTCGTAGACCACCTTCACGCCGGGCACCCAGTCCTCGCGCAGGAAGCGGAAGGGGCCGCTGCCGACCACCTCGGTGATCGCGGTGTTCGGGTCGGTGCGGGCCAGGCGCTCCGGCATCATGAAGGGCACGTTGCTGTCGATCTTGCCGAGCGCATCCAGCACGAAGCCGACACGACGCTTGAGCCGCAGCACGAAGGTGCGGTCGTCGCGCGCCTCCAGGCTCTCGGTCTGCGCCATCAGGGCGCGGCCCATGCCGTCGCGTGCGCCCCACCTTCGGATGGAGGCGACGCAATCCGCCGCCCGCACCGGCGTATCGTCGTGCCACAGCAGGCCGGGGCGAAGCTGGAAGGTCCAGGTCAGGCCGTCGCCGCTGGTCTCGAAGCCGCCGACCATCTGCGGCTGCGGCCGGTTCTGCGCGTCGAGAGCGAAGAGCGTGTCCCATACCAGGTAGGCGTGGTTCCGCGTCAGGTAGGTGGTGGTCCAGATCGGGTCGAGCGCGCGGAGGTCCCCGATCGGGACGGACCGCACCACCTTGCGCGGCTCCTGCGCCATGGCGGCGCGCGAGGCTGCGGAGAGCAGGGCAGGGCCGGCGATGGCGGCCTTGAGCAGGGGGCGACGATGCATGATGGCTCCTTGGCGGGCCGGTGCGCGCTCTCCCCTGTGCGCCGGATTGGGGCACGGGGTGCCGCGGGACGCAAGCCGTCCCCTCGCCTTGACGCCCCTTTCGCTGCGCGTGCTACCGTCCCGGCAGGGAGAACGATCGCGGTCCGGCCCTGCCGGAACCCAGACACGTGCTTCACCTCTTGGACGGATATTCTCGCATGAAGCGACGCGATTTCCTGCTCGCCGCCGGCGCGGCGGGCCTTGCCGCCCCCCGCTGGGCGCGCGCCCAGGGTGCCTCCACCCTGAAGTTCATCCCGCAGATCGACCTGACCTTCCTCGATCCGCACTTCACCACCGCTTACATCACACGTGGCCACGGCCACATGATCTTCGACACCCTCTATGGCTGCGACGCCAACTTCAAGGCGCACCCGCAGATGGCGGCCGGCCATGTGGTGGAGAACGACGGCAAGCTCTGGCGCATCACGCTACGCGACGGCCTGATGTGGCACGACGGGGAGAAGGTGACGGCGCGCGACTGCGTCGCCTCCATCCGCCGCTGGGCCAAGCGCGACGCCCTTGGCGCGGCGCTGATCGAGCGTACGGACGAGCTTTCGGCCCCCGACGACAAGACCATCGTCTTCCGCCTGTCCAAACCCTTCCCGCTGCTGCCGGAGACGCTGGGCAAGGTCAGCAGCCCGATGCCGGCGATGATGCCGGAGCGCCTGGCGAACACCGATCCCTTCCGCCAGATCACGGAAATGGTGGGCTCTGGCCCCTTCCGCTGGGTCGCCGGCGAGCGGGTGCCGGGCAGCCGCAACGTCTACGTCAAGAACGACAAGTACGTGCCCCGCGCCGACGGCCCGCTGGAGTGGAATGCCGGCCCGAAGGTCGTCCATCTCGATCGCGTCGAGTGGACGACCATCACCGACGCCGCGACCAAGGTCGCCGCCCTGCAGCGCG
>JAIYAI010000820.1 GCA_027489135.1 Acetobacteraceae bacterium | reverse complement strand
GCTGAAAATGCCCTCGGTCACGACCGTGACCGTGTCCACGCCGGCATGCGTGCTCCCGACGATGAACGGCGCGGGCTTGTAGTCCGGGTAGGTGGTGCCGGCGCCGATGGCGGTGACGAAGGTGTTCTCCCCGTCTGCGGCCGCGAGGAAGGGCACGGTGGCGCCCTTCTCCTCGATGGCGCGCGACATCAGTACGAGCGGATCGGTGCGGATGAGCTCACCGTCGCGGTTGGCGTAGCGGCTGCACGCGCCAGCGCGGCCGGGACGGATGCGGCAGAGCACGGGGCAGGCGTCGCAGCGGACGATGCCCTCGTTGCCCTCGCGGGCGCCGAAGAGTGCCGTCCTGTCTGTCATCGGGCTGTCTTGGAGAGGGGCTCTGCCCCTCTCCAAACCTCACACCGCAAAGGGCCGAAAGGCCCTTGGAACCCCTGTTCTACGGACCTCGCACCGCCGCTGCTTAGGACCTGCCAAGCCCCGTAATCCACGAAGGATAGGATTCGGTTTCCAAAGGGTCGGACGTATACGTCCGACCGGCCTTTGGTGGGGTGGCTTGGAGGGGCAAAGCCCCTCCAATCTTCCGAAACGCCGATCACCGCGACATCGCCTCCAGCACCCGATGCGGCAACGCGGGCACCCGCGTGATCTCCGCGCCCGTCGCATCGCGGATCGCGGACAGGATCGCCGGCGCCGTCGGCACCAGGGCGGGTTCGCCGATGCCCTTCGCGCCGTAGGGGCCGAGGGGTTCCGCGGCCTCGACCAGGATGCACTCGATCGGAGGCACGTCGCCCACGGTCGGGATCAGGTAGTCGTGCAGGTTCTCGGTGCGGCCGGGCAGGTATTCCTCCATCAGCGCCAAGCCGATGCCCTGGGCGATGCCGCCATGGATCTGTCCTTCGACCAGGGTCGGGTTGATGGTGCGGCCGACATCATGCGCGGCCACGATGCGCTTGAGGGTCACGGTGCCGAGATCGGTGTCGACGGCAAGCGCCGCGACCTGTGCGGCGAAGCCGTAGGTGGCGTAGGGGATCCCCTGGCCGTCGGCGTCGAGCGGCACGGTCGGCGGGTCGAAGCGGCCCACCCCTTCCAGCGGCGCGTCCAGCGCGGCGAGATCGAGCACGGCCTCGCCCGCATGCAGCCGCGTCCCCTCCAGCCGCAGCGGCGCATCATCGCCCGCATTGGCACGGCGGAGGATCGCGCGACGCAGCGCGGCGCCGGCTTCCTGCGCGGCGCGGCCGGAGACGAAGGTCTGGCGGCTGGCGCTGGTCTTGCCGGCGTCCTCGGTGAGGTCGGTGTCGCCCATCACCTGGTCGAAGGCGGCGGCGGGAAGTCCCAGCGCATCCACGGCGATCTGCAGCAGCACGGTGGTGCTGCCCTGGCCGATATCGACGGCGCCGTTCCAGAAGACGAGGCGCCCCGCGGCATCGAGCGTGATGCGCATGGTCGACGGGTTCGACATGCCGGTATTGCCGATGCCGTACCACATGCAGGCGATGCCGACGCCGTGGCGCAGCGCGCCGCCGCGGGCGTTCGCCGCCGCCGCCTCGGCCCGCAGCGCCTGCCAGCGCGGGCGCAGGGCGTCCAGGCATTCCACCAGGCCGACCGAGTGCTCCAGCCGCTGGCCCGTCGCCGTCGTGTTGCCGGGGCGGAGCGCGTTCAGCAGGCGGAACTCCAGCCGATCCATGCCCAGCGCGTCGGCCAGGCGGTCCCACAGCGCTTCCTGCGCGATGGCGGCCTGGGGCACGCCGAAGCCGCGGAAGGCGCCGCTCGGCGGGTTGTGGGTGAAGACGGCGCGGGCGCGGGCGTTCACGGCCGGCACGCGATAGGGGCCCATGGCATGGACGGGCACGCGGCCGGCGACGGTCGGGCCCCAGCTTGCATAGGCGCCGGTGTCGTAGGTGCCGTCGAATGCGAAGGCGGTCAGGCGCCCGGATGCGTCGCAGGCGGCGCGGGCGGCGATGGCGGCGGGGTGGCGCTTGGTGCTGGACGCCATGCTCTCCGCCCGGGGCAGGGCGCAGCGCACGGGGCGGCCGGTGATCCAGGCGGCGAGCGCCAGCATGGGCTGGATGCCGGCATCGAGCTTGCCGCCGAAGCCGCCGCCGCAGGCGGTGGGGACGATGCGCACGGCCTCCATCGGCAGGCCGAGCACGCCGGCCACCTCCTCGCGGTCCATCGCCGGCGCCTGGGTGGAGCAGTGCACCTCGATCCGGTCGCCGACGCGGACGGCGTATCCAGCCTCGGGCTCGATATAGGCGTGCTCGACGAAGCCGGTGCGCCATTCCCCCTCGACCACATGCGCGGCGGCGGCGAAGCCGGCCTCGAGATTGCCGGAGACGACGCGGCCCGTGGTCAGCACGTTGTCGGCCCAGCGGTCCTGCACCGGCGCGCCGCCGAGCGCCTCCGCGGGCGTCGCATGGGCGGGCAGCGGCTGCCAGGCGATGGGCAGGTCCTCGGCGCGGATCGCGGCCAGCGTCGCGGCGTCGCCGACCAGCGCGCAGACCGCGTCGCCGCGGTAGCGCACGAGGCCCTCGGCGAAGACGGGCTGGTCCTTGATGTCGGCGTAGATGCCGAAGCCGTTGCGGCCCGGCACGTCGGCCGCCGTCAGCACGCGCACCAGGCCGGGGTGCCGCGCCAGCAGCGGGCCGAGGTCGCCGATCGTGAACCGCGCATGCGCATGCGGGCTGCGGATGCAGCGGAGATGCAGCGCATCGGCGGGCGCGGCGTCGTCGCCATAGAGCGCGGTGCCCGCGACGCGGGCGGCACCGTCGGCGCGGACCATGCGTGCGCCGACCGCCGCGCCGGTCTGCGGGGGCGCGGGCAGCGGCGCGTGGCGATGCGCATCCATCACCGCCTCGATGATCTTGCGGTAGCCGGTGCAGCGGCAGAGCACGCCGCCGAGTGCGGCCTGCACCTGCGCCTCGTCCGGCGCCGGCGTGCGGGCCAACAGGTCCATCGCCGCCAACAGCATGCCCGGCGTGCAGATGCCGCACTGCGCCGCGCCATGCGCCAGGAAACTGCGCTGCAGCGCCGCACCCAGCGGATCGGCGGCGAGGCCCTCCACCGTGGTCACCGCGGCGTCGGCCACCTGCCCGAGCGGCACCAGGCAGGCGCAGGCCTGCACGCCGTCGATCAGCACGGTGCAGGCGCCGCAATCCCCGGCCTCGCAGCCGACCTTGGTGCCGGTCAGGCCGCACTGGTCCCGCAACACGGCGGAGAGGCGCGTCATCGGCGCCGCGGCGATGCGGTGCTCCGCCCCGTTCACCGTCAGCGCCGTCGTGGCGGGCGGCATCGCGTTCATGCCGCCTCCCGCCGTGTGTCGGCGCCGGCCAGGCCCGCGACCAGGCGCCGCAGCAGCACCAGCGCGGCGTGGCGGCGATAGGCGGCGGTGGCGCGCACGTCGTCGATCGGGGCGAGGGGGCCGAGATGGCGCGGCAGGATCGCCGCCGCCAGCGCCTCTGGATCGGCGGGCTGGCCGAGGATCGCGGCTTCGGCCTGCAGAAGGCGCTGCGCCACGGGGGAGCAGGCGCCGACGGCCAGGCGTGCCGCGGTGACGCGCCCGCTACGCGTGTCGATCACCCCGGCGGCCATGGCGATGGAGATGACCAGGTGGCTGCGCGCGCCGAGCTTGAGGACGCCGCCGCGCGCCGTTGGGGACTGCGACGGGACGAGGAGGGCCGTGGCGAGCTCGTCCGGGGCGAGGGCGGTGCGGCGGTTGCCGAGGATGAAGGCGGCCAGCGGCAGGGTGCGGGTGCCGCGGGCGGCGCTGGCGACCTCCACGCAGGCGCCGAGCGCCAGGAGGGGGGGCGCGCCATCCGCGGCCGGTGAGGCGTTGCAGAGATTGCCGAGGACGGTCGCGCGGTTCTGCACCTGGGCGCCGCCGACCTCGCGCGCGGCGGCGCGCAGACCGTCGAAGGCGGGAGGCAGCCGGGCGGCGTCGCGGATCTCGGCCCAGGTGACGGCGGCGCCGATGCGGGTGCCCTCCGGCCCGTGGGCGATGCCGCGCAGCGCCGCGATGCCGGTGATGTCGAGGATGGGCCGCTCCGGGCCCTGGCGCATCCAGGCCTCGGCGGCGGCGCGCGCGGGGTAGAGGTCGGTGGCACCGGCCAGGATGGCAGGGGCCGCGTCGCGCAGCAGGGCGAGCGCGTCGGGCAGGGTGCTGGGCCGGTGGTAGGCGGAGGCGGCCATAAGGGTCCCGGGGTAGATCGTTGTCATGCTAACGATCGGCGCCGCCGCGCTGCAACAGGCTTGTCGCGCCCTGCCCCTTGCGGTGGTAATCGAGTTCCTATTATGTTCCTAACCAGGCCGGCCCTCCCCGCGATCCCGTCGAGGTGGGGAGGGCCCAGGATCGGGCGCCGGCCATCACGATGGCGCGATGCCGCGACCCCGCTCTCGGCGCGGTGGCGCTGCTCGGACATAATCGGCTCCCTGGCGTGCGTGAGCGAGGCAGCGCAGGATCCGTGATGGCCGCCGCCCGCCGCCCCATTCTTCCCGCCGGTCGCGTTCCCGGCCGCAGCGGCAAGCGAGCGAGGCCGGTCTGGATCCACCTCGCGACCCTGGCACTGTCGATCGTCGTCCCGCTCTGGATGCTGCTCGGGCTGCTCGCCTGGACCTCGGTCCAGCAGGCCCGGCGGGAGAGCCAGCAGCAGATCATCCTGCTGGCGCGCAACCTGGCCTTCGAACTGGACCGGGAATTCGCCGGCTACGCCGGCATCCTCAAGGCGTTGGCCACCTCGCCGAGCCTTGAGGAGGGCGACCTCGCGCGCTTCCACGCCCAGGCCGTGCAGGTGGTGCCGCAGGGCGCCGTCATCGTCATGCGCGACCGGCACGGCCAGCAGGTGATCAATACCCTGTTCCCCTACGGCACCCCGCTGCCGACGACCCGCGCGCCGCAGGTGCTGGAGGCCGATGCCTGCGTCTTCGCTACGCGCGGGACCTGCCTGTCGGACCTGTATACCGGCACCACGGACCGGCAGCCCTATGTGCTGCTCGATGCGCCGGTGCTGCGCGCCGGGGAGATCGCCTTCGCGCTGAACATCGCCGTCCGCGCCAGCCATCTCGCCGCGCTGCTCGCCCAACGGCAGTTCCCGGAAGGCTGGGCCGCCGCCATCCTCGACCGGCAGGACCGCATCGTCGCCCGTTCGGCCGAGCATGACCGCTTCGTCGGCAGCCGGGCCAACGCCGCACTGCGCGAAGCGCCGCCGGCGCTGGAAGGGACGGTGCGCAGCATCAACATCGCCGGCGTGCCGGTCTGGGGCGCCTATGTGCGCTTGCCGGCCTGGGGCTGGCGGGTGGCGATCGGCGTGCCCGCGGCTGATCTCGACGCGCCGCTGCGGCGCTCCGCGCTGTCGCTCGGCCTGGTCGGGCTGCTGGCGGTGGCGGCCTCGGTCGGCGGTGCGCTGCTCGCGGCGCGGCACCTGGTACGGCCGATCCGGGGGCTCGCCGGCGCTGCCGCCGAGCTTGGCGCCGCACCTGACCTCGGCCCCACCGGGGTGCGGGAGCTTGACCAGGTCGCGGCCTCGCTCGCGGCGGCGGAGGAGCGCCTGCGCCTCGCGCAGGAAGCCGGGCGGATCGGCATGTGGGAAATCGACATCCTGACCGGGGCGACGCGGGTCAGCGCCTCCCAGGCCGGGCTCTACGGCCTGCCGCCGGACGTCGCGCCGCATGGTCTCGGCTGGGAGGCCTGGTCCGCCCGGCTGCACCCCGAGGATCGCGAGCGGGCCGCTACCGCGGTGCGCGCCGCCATCGCCGCGGGCGGGCTCTACGAGGATGATTTCCGCATCCTCCGCGCGGATACCGGCGTCGAGCGCTGGATCCGCGCCCGCGGCCGCTGGTCCGCGGGTCGCGGCGGTCACGACCTCGGCCGCTTCGTCGGCGTCAGCTTCGACATCACCGAGGCCAAGGCGGCCGAGGCCGCGCTGGCGGCGAGCGAGGCCGAGTTCCGCGCCATCTTCGAGAACTCGGTGGTCGGCAAGGCGCTGATCGAGCCCGGCTCGCTCCGCTTCCTGCGCGTCAACCGCTGCCTCGGCGAGATTCTGGGCCATCCCGAGGCGGCGCTGCTGGACGGCATGGGCCTGCTCGACACCACGCTGCCGGCGGAGCATGCGGCGACCGGCGCGGCCTTCCGCGACGCCATGGCCGAGGGCCGGCCGCTGCGGATGGAAATCCAGCTCCTGCGCGGCGACGGCGACCTGCGCTGGGTCATCCTCTCGGTCGTGGCGCTGCCGGCGGCGGCCGGGCGCCCGGCCCGGCTGGTCGCCACGGTGCAGGACATCACCGACCGGCACGAGGCGGAGGAGCGCCAGGCGCTGCTGGCGCGCGAGGTCGACCATCGCGCCAAGAACGCGCTCGCCGTCGTGCAGGCGGCGCTGCGCCTGACCCCGCGCCAGGACGCCGCCGCCTTCGCCCGCGGGGTCGAGGGACGGGTCGGCGCGCTGGCCCGCACCCAGACCCTGCTGGCGGAGGGGCGCTGGAGCGGCGCCCCGCTGCGGACCCTGGTGGCGGGGGAACTCGCCGGCTTCGTCGACCCGGCGGAGGACGGCGCGCTGCCGCGGGCCCGCCTCTCCGGCCCGCCCGTGCTGGTGACGGCGGAGGCGGCGCAGCCGATCGGCATGGTGCTGCACGAGCTGGCGACAAACGCGACCAAATACGGCGCGCTCTCCACCCCCGGCGGGCTCGTCACCGTGACCTGGTCGGTGGCGCCGGCGGACGGGATGCTGGAGCTCGACTGGACCGAGACCGGCGGGCCGCCGGTCGAGAGCCAGCCCGGCCACCGCGGCTTCGGCTCCCGCGTGCTGGAGGCGACGCTGCGGCAACTGGAGGGCAGCATGGCCATGGAATGGCGGCGCACGGGCCTCGCCTGCCGCCTGCGCGCGCCGCTGCGTCGCGTGGCTGGGGAGCGCCAGGCAGCGCTGGCGGAGCGGGCCTGACACCGGGTTGCGCCCGCCAGCCCCGGGCCAATCTCGCGCCCCATGCTGCTCGATGGATTCCCGGACCGGCGCGCCGATGCCCTCGCCCGCCTTGCCGCCTTCGCGCCGCGCATGGGCGCGGACTACGCCACCGGCCGCAACACCGATCCCGGGCCGGATGCGCCGCAGGCGGTCTCCGGCCTCTCGCCGGCGGTGCGCCACAGGCTGGTCACGGAGGCCGAGCTTGTCGCCGCCGCGCTGGCGAATCACGGCGCGGCGGGGGCGGAGAAATTCATCCAGGAGGTGTTCTGGCGCAGCTACTGGAAGGGCTGGCTGGAACTCCGTCCCGGCGCCTGGGACGCCTACCGGGCCGAGCGCGACCGCGACCTGGCGTCGCTGGCGACCAATGCCGGCCTGCGCCGCGCCGTCGAGACCGCCCTGGCCGGGGCGACCGGCATCGCCTGCTTCGACGCCTGGATGGCCGAACTCCGCGAGCGCGGCTGGCTGCACAACCACGCCCGGATGTGGTTCGCCAGCATCTGGATCTTCACCTTGCGCCTGCCCTGGACGCTCGGCGCGGACCTCTTCCTGCAGCACCTGCTGGACGGCGATGCGGCGTCCAACACGCTTTCCTGGCGCTGGGTCGCGGGCATGCAGACCGCGGGCAAGCATTACGTGGCGCGGGCCGATAACATCCGCCGCCACACCGCGGGCCGCTTCGATCCCGCTGGCGAACTGGAGGAGGCGCCGCTGCCACTGCCCGCGCCGCCCCCCGGCGCTCCCCGCGCCCTGCCGCGGGCCGATGCGCTGCCCGCCGGCCCGGTCGCGCTGCTGCTGCACGAGGACGACCTGCATCCCGAAAGCCTGCTGCCGCCGGGTGCGCGGGTGGGCGCGGTCGGCGCAATCGCCGTGCCGGCGACCCGCTCACCCGCCGGCTGCGCGCCGATGGTCGCCGGTTATGTGCGGGATGCGGTGGCGGATGGGCTGGCACGGGCCGCGGCGGCGCATGGCGTGCGGGCGGAGATGCTGTCGCCGGGCGAGGTCGCGCGCTGGGCCGCGGGGCACGGGCTGCCGGTGGTGACGCCCTGGGCGCCGGTGGGGTGGACGGCTGCGGCGCTGGCGGGGCTCGGCGTGCCGCTGTTGCGGGTGTGCCGGGATTGGGACGAGGCCTGCTGGCCGCTGGCCACGAAGGGGTTCTTCGCGTTCCGGGAGGCGATCCCGGGGCTGCTCGGGCGGTTGGTGGGCGGGTCGGGTGAGGGGTAAGCGTAGGAAATTTATCTCCCACCTGGGCCCGTCGTCTGGTATCCTGCGCGTGCCAGGGCCGGTCCGCGCCTGTGCCGGGGCCCGGTGCGCCCGGGCGGGCTTGGCGCGGCCTCCGCGCGGCCGCGCGGCGCCGGCGAATTTGTCCGCCGAAGACGAGAAACCGCTGGAAAGGCTCACATCCTGCGCGAGGACCGGAGCCGTCGCGCACGCCGATCCTACCCGAGCCGGCGCAGCACCCGCACCGCCGCCATCCGCTCCTCCGCCGGCACCGGCGCCAGGGTCTCCGCCGTGATCGCCTGTGCCTTGGCCACCCAGCCGGGCAGCGCGGCCACGGCATCGGGCGTCAGGGCCACGCGCAACAGGCGGGCATCCGCCGCATCGCGCCGGCGCTCCACCAGGCCGCGGGCCATCAGCCGGGCGACCACACCCTTCACCGTCGGCGGGTCCATGGCCAGCAGCCGGCCGAGCAGGTTCTGCGACAGGGGCCCGCGCTTCCACAGCGTCACCAGCGCGGCGAACTGCATGGAGGTCGGCCCGTCCTCGCCCATGATGCCCTGGAACAGCGCCAGGTGCCGCTGGTAGGCGCGGCGCAGCAGGTGGCCGGCCTGGTCCTCCAGCACGTAGTCGGGGCAGGGGTCGCCCTGGGCGTTCTCTGGCATGCCCGGCGTTTCTAGGCGCGCGGCGGGCGGGGCGGTAGGCTGCGGCCCGAGATCGGAGACCCTCGCATGGCGCTCGAACCCGCAGCCGGCCCCGCGAAGGGGCGCACATTGGTGCGCAACATCGGCCTGCTGCTGTCGGGCGACCTCGCCCGGCCCGTGCTGGAGGCCGATGCCATCCTGGTCGAGGACGGGGTGATCGCCGCCATCGGCCGCGATGCGGAGGTGCGGGACCGCGGGCCCTTCGACGCGGTGATCGACTGCCACGGATCGGCGGTGGCGCCGGGGCTGGTGGACAGCCATGTGCATCCGGTGCTGGGCGACTGGACGCCGCGGCAGAACCAGCTGGGTTGGGTGGAGAGCTTCCTCAACGGCGGGGTCACCACGATGGTCTCGGCCGGCGAGGTGCATTCGCCGGGGCGGCCGAAGGACCTGGTCGGGCTGAAGGCGCATGCGGTCTTCGCCCAGCGCAGCTTCCACAACCTCCGCCCAGCCGGGGTGAAGGTGCTGGCCGGCGCGCCGGTGCTGGAGAAGGGGATGGTGGAGGCCGACTTCGCCGAACTCGCCGCCGCCGGCGTGACGCTGCTGGGGGAGGTGGGGCTCGGGTCCGTGAAAGCCGGCTACGAGGCGCGGGAGATGATCGCCTGGGCGAGGAAGCACGGCATCCAGAGCACCATCCACACCGGCGGGCCGTCCGTCCCGGGTAGCGGCTACATCGACAAGGACACGGTGCTGGAGGCGGATGCCGACATCATCGGCCACATCAATGGCGGGCACACCAGCCTGTCGGAGGCGCATGTCTGCGAATTGTGCGAACGGTCCAGCCGCGCCATCGAGATCGTGCACAACGGCAACGAGCGGGTGGCGATCGCGGCGGCGCAGGCGGCGCGGGATCTCGGCGTGCTGCACCGGGTGATCCTGGGCACGGACAGCCCGGCGGGGTCGGGGGTGCAGCCGCTCGGCATCCTGCGGATGATCAGCCTGCTGGCGGGGCTGGGCGGCATCGCGCCGGAAGCGGCGATCGCCTGCGCCACCGGCAACACGGCGCGGATCCGCAACCTGGATGCCGGACTCATCGAGGTCGGGCGCGCGGCCGACCTGCTGTTCCTCGACCGGGCGCAGCACAGCGCCGGGCGCGACCTGCTGCACAGCATCGAACTCGGCGATATCCCGGGGATCGGGATGGTGATGATCGACGGCGCGGTGCGCTGCGGGCGGAGCCGCAACACCCCGCCGGCCGAGCGGGTGCCGGAGCTGTTGCACGCTTGAGCGGGCCGGCTGAGGCGCCTTTCTGGCGCAAGGGCCTGCGCAACGGGCTGCTGCTCGGCGCGGTGGTCGTGGTCTGCGCGCTGGCGCTGGGGCGAGGCGATCTGTCCGTGCTGCGCGACATGCCGCTCGCCGTGCTGCTCTCCGGCGCGGTGCATGTGCCGCAGCTGGCGATGACCGGACTGGGGTGGCAGGTGCTGTTGCCGCCGGCGTTGCGGCCCGGGACGGGCTTCATGACGGCGCTGCGTTGGTACCGCGAATCGGCGGCTGCGCTGCTGCCGGCGGGCGGGCTGGTCGGCCAGGCGGCGGCGGCGCGGCTGCTGATGCGGCGCGGGGTGCCGGGCGATGTCGCGGGGGCGACGGCAACGGTCGACGTGACGATGGAGGCGGTGAGCCAGCTCTTCTTCACCCTGGCCGGGATCCTGCTCCTGGTTGCTGGCGGCGGCGATCGCGGGATGACCAGCTTCGCCCTGGCCGGGCTCGGCATCGCGCTGGCGGGGGCGGTGGTG
>JAIYAI010000334.1 GCA_027489135.1 Acetobacteraceae bacterium | reverse complement strand
GGCGCCGATCGATCCGCCCGCGCCGGCGCGATTCTCGACGACGATGTTCTGGCCGAGGGTCTCGCTCAGCTTCGGCACCAGGGGACGGATGGAAAGGTCCGTGGTGCCGCCTGGCGGATAGGGTGCGACGACGGTGATGGGGCGGGTGGGCCAGGCCTCCTGCGCCATCACCCGCGGCGCGGCCAACGCCCCTGCCAGCCCCGCAAGCATGCCCCTGCGCTGCATCGCCATGCGCGTCCTCCCAGCCTTTGCTTGGGCACTAGCGAAGCATGGCCCCGCATGGGCGGGCAAGGCGCAATCCGGTGCGGCTACAGGCCCTTCGACCAGGCGAGGAAGACGAAGAAGGCCGCGATCCCCAGCACGAGGTGCGCCGCGATCACCGCGTCATGCGTGGTGCGCTTGCCACGGGAGATCTTGCCCGCGCCCCAGCCGATGGCCGTCGCCACGGCCAGCATCAGCAGCGGCAGAATGCCGGGCGGCCCGCCCTCCCGCGCCGGCGCGGTCAGCAGCATGGCCAGCACCAGCGCCGTCGCCAGCAAGGCCGCGATCAGGTGCGCATCGGCCCATTTTTTCCGGCGCACGCGCCGCAGGTACATCACCCCTACCACCCCGCCGAGCGCGATGGTGGCCAGGATGCCGAGCGTCGCCACGAGCTTCATTCCGGGTGCCCCGACCGTTCCGTCACCGCTTGGCGCGATCCCGCCCGGCCCGTCAACCACCGGTTCAGCCCGGCGTCAGGGTGCCGGGGCAAGGTCATCGGGACGACCGAACGGGATCCCCGATGTCCAGCTTCAGCTTCTTCACCACCGCCACCGTCGCCCCCTGGGAGACGACGGTCGACCTGACCACGCCGCTCGGCCTCACCGGCATCCGCGGCTTCGGCTGGGTGCAGCCCTACGCCTGCAGCGACGGGTCCTTCCTGCTGCTGCGCCTGCAGAGCGCGGCGATCACCGACATCGTGCATGCCTGGTCGGCCGACATCACCCAGACCGGAAGCTGGATCCAGTCCAGCCTGACACCGGCGGGCGTCAGCCAGGGCGGGGCGAACCTGCCGCTGGTGACGCTGACGGACTACCTCGCCACGCCGGGCGCGACCTCCGCCGGCGCGGCGGCGATGCTGATGCAGGGCGACGACAGCTTCGTCGGCACGGCGGGGAACGAGAGCTTCCTGGGCGGCGCGGGGATCAACACGGTCGACTACGGCGCCTCGGCCGGCGCGGTGCATGTCGATCTCGCGGCGGGGACGGCGACGGGGGAGGGCATGGATACCCTCGTGTCGATCCAGGCGGTCCGCGGCTCCGCCTTCGGGGATGCGCTCACCGGCGACGGAGTGGCGAACCTGCTGATGGGCCAGGGCGGGGCGGACAGCCTCTCCGGCGGCGCGGGCAACGACACACTGCTGGGCGGGGCGGCGGCGGACCAGCTTGCAGGCGGTCTCGGGGCCGACGTCTTCCGCTACGGATCGGCGGCGGAGGGCGGCGACCGCATCCTGGGCTACCTCGGCACGGCCGACCAGATCGAGATCTCCGCCGCCGGCTTCGGCCTGGTCGCCGGGATGGATCTCGTCGCCACCGGCCACTACGCCGCCAGCAAGGCAGGCATGGCCAAGGGCTTCGCGCCGCAGTTCGTCTACAACACCACCACGCACCAGCTTCTCTGGGACGATGACGGGCGCGGCGCCGATACCGCGGTGCTGATCGCCGACCTTACCGGTGCGAAGGGCTGGTCCGGGGCGGAGATCACGGTCATCGCCTGAGGTCGGCAAACCCTTCCCCCGGGCCCCCCGCCTCCCCTAAAGGACAGGCGGAGCGAAATCGCCGGCGCGGCAACCGCTGAGCAGGGGGCGGATTGCGCGTATTGCTGGTGGATGGCGAGCCTGACCGGGCCGCCGCCGTGAAGACCGGGCTGGAATCCGCGGGCTGCGCCGTCGTGGCGGTGGCGCCCGACGTGGCCGACCTGACGCGCCTGGTGCGCGAGGCGGAGGCGGACGTGATCGTCTGCGACCTGGACGATCCCGGCCGCGACGCGCTGGAGAGCATGCGGGCGCTGAACCGCGACGAACCCCGGCCCGTCGTCGTCTTCGCCGCGCGCGGGGAGCCGGACCAGATCGAGGCGGCGATCGAGGCCGGTGTCGCGGCCTATGTGGTCGAGGGTCTCGCCCCCAACCGCGTCCGCCCCGTCATCGAGGTGGCGATCCGCCGCTTCCGGGCGCACCAGGCACTGCGGGCCAAGCTGGAACAGGCTGAGGCGACGCTCGCCGACCGGGTGGTGATCGAGCGGGCCAAGGGCGTGCTGATGCAGCGCCGGCGCCTGTCGGAGGAGGAGGCCTATCGCCTGATGCGGCGCTGGGCCATGGATCGGGGCGAGAAACTGGCCCAGGTCGCCCAGCAATTTTTGCGCGAAATATAGGCGAAAAGTTCTCTATTTCGGCGATTCCTATACTCGCCATCTGAAATTGCCTTATCGATAAGCGTTTTTCCGCTTCCCTTTCCCCGCCCAACCTGTTTTTTCTGCCGCACCGCAGCAACGCGGTCGGTGCCCGCCGCAACGGCGTGGCGGGTCGCCGGAGCCTCCTTCCCGATGGTTCGCGGTCCAACGGCGGTCCGCTCTCGAGGCACCAGGTGCCTCCGGACACGCCCCGCATGGCCGGCCTTGCCGCCCCCACCCGCATCGGCGACCAGCCGCATCTGCGCATCGGCTTCGTGCCGCTGACCGATGCCGCGCCCCTCGTCGTCGCCGATGCCCTCGGCCTCTTCGCGGAACACGGCGTGCGGGTCGCCCTCTCGCCCGAACGCGCCTGGGCCGCGGTGCGGGACAAGCTGGTCTTCGGCGCGCTCGACGGGTCGCACCTGCTGGCGCCGCTGGCCGTGGCGCTGGCGGCAGGCGTCGGCGGGCTGCGCCGGCGCCTCGACGTCACGGTCAGGCTCGGGCGGAACGGCAACCTCTTCGTCCTCTCGCCCACCCTGGCGGAGGCCGCCGGCGCCTTCATCGCCCCGCTCTCCGCCGCGGCCTTCGCCGCCGCCGTGCAGGCGCGGGCCGAGGACGGGCTGCCGCCGCCGACGCTGGCCGTTGTCTTCCCGCATTCCTCGCACAACTACCTGCTGCGGCAGTGGATGGCGGCCGGCGGGCTCGACCCGGACCACGACGTGCGCCTGGTCGCCGTGCCGCCGCCGCAGATGGCGCGCGCCCTGGCTGAAGGCGCGATCGAGGGCTTCTGCGCCGGCGAGCCCTGGGGCAGCCACGCCATCATCCAGGGCGTCGGCCGGTACGCGCTGACCACCGGCGACATCTGGCCGGACCATCCGGAGAAGGTCCTCGCCTTTGCGGAAGGTTTGGCCGAGCGCGAGCCCGAGGCGGTGATTGCCGCCACCGCCGCCGTCATCGCCGCCCAGCGCTGGCTGGCCGATCCCGCCAATCGCGGCGCGGCGGTGGCGCTGCTGGCGGAGCGCGTCTTCCCCGGCGTGGCGCCCGCGACCATCGCCGCCGCCCTCGCCGGCGTGGTCGGCGGCACCGGCCAGACGTTGGCGACGCCGCTGACCTTCGACCCCGAAAGCCCGCCCGACGCCACCACCGCCGCCCGCTGGGCCGAGGCGATGCACCGCTGGGGCCACCTGCCGACTGCCGCCACCGAGGCCGAGGTCCGCGCCCCCTGGCGCCCCGACCTCTGGCAGCGCGCCGCCTGCCTGCTCGCCCGCACAGAACCCCAATCATCCGCGCCGAAGGAGACCTGCCCGTGACCTTCTCCCCGACACGTCGCCAGGCGATCGCCGGCACCGCCGCGCTGCTCGCCGCCGCCCGCGCCGCCACGCCGCGCGGCGCCTTCGCGCAGGGCTCGACGACGCCGGAGACGCGCAAGGCGACCCTCGGCTACATCGCGCTGACCGACAGCGCGCCGCTGATCATCGCCAAGGAGAAGGGCTTCTTCGCCAAGCACGGCATGCCGGATGTCGAGGTGGCCAAGCAGGCAAGCTGGGGTGCGACGCGCGACAACCTGGTGCTGGGCGGCGACCGCGGCGGCATCGACGGCGCGCATATCCTGACGCCGATGCCCTACCTGATGACCGCGGGGCGCATCACCCAGAACAACCAGCCCGTGCCCATGGTGATCACCGCGCGGCTGAACACCAACGGCCAGGCCTTCTCGGTGGCGGACAAGCACAAGGGGCGGCGCGTCACCATCGACGCCTCCGGCTTCCGGGGCGCCTTCACGGCCGAGAGCAAGGTCGCCATGACCTTCCGCGGCGGCACCCATGACCTCTGGATCCGCTACTGGCTCGCCGCCGCCGGCATCGACCCGGAGCGCGACGTCTCCACCATCGTCGTGCCGCCGCCGCAGATGGTGGCCAACATGCGCGTCGGCACGATGGACGCCTTC
>JAIYAI010000495.1 GCA_027489135.1 Acetobacteraceae bacterium | reverse complement strand
CCTGCTCTCCGCCGCGCCCGTCGTGATCCTGGATGAGCCCACCGCCGGCCTCGACGCCGAGACCGAGCGCGCCTTCCTCGAGACGCTGGAGGCGCAGATGGCAGGGCGGACGGTGATCCTGATCACCCACCGCCTGACGGGGGTGGAGAAGCCGACGCGGATCCTGCGCCTCGCCGGTGGCCAGGCCGTCCCGGCGATGGGGTAGGTCCTGCAGGCAACCCCGGGGCACGGGTGCGGCTTGGAGAGGCGTAACCCCGGCCCCGCGCCGGACGAATCGGCGGGATCGCCGCCAGGAGAGCAAGCGACGTGTCTGCCCCGATCCTCAGCGTCCCGAAGCCGCTCGACCCGTTGAAGTTCCGCGACCCCGCGGTGACCGCGAAGGGAGAGACGCGCGCGACCGTGGCGCTCACGGGCCTGCGCACGCTCTGGATCAATACCGGCACGCTCTGCAACATCACGTGCCGCAACTGCTACATCGAGAGCAGCCCGAAGAACGACGCGCTGGCCTACATCACCGCGGCCGAGGTCGCGGCCTATCTCGACGAGATCCAACGCGACGGCCTGCCGACCGAGGAGATCGGCTTCACCGGCGGCGAGCCCTTCCTCAACCGCGACCTGCCCGCGATGCTGCGCGACGCGCTTTCCCGCGGCTTCCGGGTGCTGGTGCTGACCAACGCCATGAAGCCCCTGCGCAACCACGCCGCCGCGATGCTCGACCTGCTGCACGACTTCGGGGCCGCGCGCCTGACCATCCGCGTCAGCCTCGACCACCACAGCGCCGAGATCCACGACCTCGAGCGGCAGGAGGGCAGCTTCGCCCAGGCGCTGGAGGGGCTTGCCTGGCTCGGCCGCGCCGGGTTCGGCGTGCATGTCGCGGGGCGGGCCGGTTTCGCGGGACGTGGCGAGGACGAGGCGGCGATGCGGGCCGGCTTCGCCGCCCTCTTCGCCGCGCATGCCATCCCCATCGATGCCACCGATCCGGTCGCGCTGATGCTCTTCCCCGAAATGGACGCCGCGGTCGACGTGCCTGAGATCACCACCGCGTGCTGGGGCATCCTGAAGAAGAGCCCGGATAGCCTGATGTGCGCCAGCGCGCGCATGGTGGTGAAGCGGCGCGAGGCGGCCCGCCCCGCCGTGCTGGCCTGCACGCTGCTGCCCTACGATCCGCGCTTCGAGATGGGCGCGACATTGGCGGAGGCCGCCGCATCGGTTGTGCTCAACCATCCGCATTGCGCCAAGTTCTGCGTGCTGGGGGGGGCGGCCTGTTCGCGTTAGCGGGTACCGCCGCGGTTGACGGGGCGGTCGCTTTCCCGGACTGATCATCGGCAAACGCCTCCGGAGTCGCGTCCATGACCAGCCGCCGCCTGCTTGCCTTCGCTGCCCTGCCGCTGCTCCTCGCTGCCTGCGAGGCTCCGGGCACCGCCACCCCGTCGCAGCGCTACGTCGTCTTCTTCACCCAGGACAGCGCGGCGCTGGATGAGAATGGCGAGCAGGTCGTCACCCTCGCCGCGACCTCCGCCAAGGCAGCGCCGAATGCCAGGATCCGCGTGCTCGGCTATGCCGGTCCCGCCGGCAGCGTTGCGTTCAACAAGGCGCTCTCCGACACGCGCGCCCGCCATGTCGCCGACCACCTGGTGAGCCAGGGTGTCCCGCAGTCGCGGATCCAGATCGTGCCGCGCGGGCCCGTGCCCTTCGAACTCGCCCCGACCGAGAGCCGCCGCGTCGAGATCGTCATCGGCGGCTGAGCCGCCAGACGAACCGTATGCGAAACAAAAAGGCTGACCGCGGCGTGGCGCCATGGCATGAGGGCCCGGTATGCCCGATGCCCTGACGCCGGACCGCCTGGACGCGCCGGACCTCGACAGCGCCGGGGCGGCGCCCGAGGAGGTGCTGCGCCGCGTCTTCGGCCATCCCGGTTTCCGCGGCCGCCAGGGCGAGATCGTCGCGCATGTCATGGGCGGCGGGTCCGGCCTGGTCCTGATGCCGACCGGTGGCGGCAAGTCGCTCTGCTTCCAGGTGCCGGCGCTGTGCCGGCCCGGCCTCGGCGTTGTCGTCTCGCCGCTGATCGCGCTGATGGAGGACCAGGTCGCCGCTCTCCGCCAGCAGGGCGTGGCGGCGGCGGCACTGCATTCCGACCTCGGCGAGGAGGGATCGCGCGCGGTGCGCCGCGACCTCTCCCGCGGCACCACCAAGCTGCTCTACGTCTCGCCCGAGAGGCTGCTGCTCGACGGCATGCTGGACTGGCTGTCGCGCATGAACCTCGCGCTCTTCGCGATCGACGAGGCGCATTGCGTCAGCCAGTGGGGGCACCACTTCCGGCCCGAATACCGTGGCCTGTCCGTGCTGGCCGACCGCTTCCCGGACGTGCCGCGCCTCGCGCTCACTGCCACCGCCGATCCGCGCACCGCCGAGGACATCCGCGGCCAGCTCGGTCTGCTGGAGGACCCTGTCTTCCGGGGTGGCTTCGACCGGCCCAACATCCTGATCGCGGCGGCGCCGCGGGACCAGGAACGCGCCCAGCTGCGCGCCTTCATCAAGGGCGCGCATATCGGGGGCGGCGCCGGGATCGTCTATTGCGCGACCCGCGCCAAGACCGAGCAGACCGCCGAATGGCTGCGCGGCGACGGCCACGACGCCATGGCCTTCCATGCCGGCATGGAGGCGGGCGCCAAGCGCGACGCGCATCATCGCTTCTCCCGCGGCGACAGCGTGATCATGGCCGCGACCATCGCCTTCGGCATGGGCATCGACCGCCCCGATGTCCGCTGGGTCGCGCATACCGACCTGCCGAAGAGCCCCGAGAGCTGGTACCAGGAGATCGGCCGCGCCGGCCGCGACGGCGCGCCGGCCCGGGCCCTGCTGCTGTATGGCGCCGGCGACATCGCGCTGGCCCGCCACCGCATCCAGGAAAGCCCGGCCGGGGAGGAGCAGAAGCGGATCGAGCGCCAGCGCCTCGACGCCATG
>JAIYAI010000020.1 GCA_027489135.1 Acetobacteraceae bacterium | reverse complement strand
CCAGGTCGGCGCGCCGAAGGGCGTGTCGCGGCTGCTGCAGCGCGTCGGGCGCGCCAACCACCGCATGGACGAGCCCTCCCGCGCGGTGCTGGTCCCGGCCAACCGCTTCGAGGTGGTGGAATGCGCCGCCGCGCTGGAAGCCGTGGCGGCGGAGGAGCTGGACGGCGAGCCCCCGCGCCCGGGCGGCCTCGACGTCCTCGCGCAGCACGTGCTCGCCATGGCCTGCCACGCGCCCTTCCACCCGGACGACCTCTATGCCGAGGTGATCCGCGCCGCCCCCTATGCCGCCCTGCCCCGCCGCGACTTCGACGACGTCGTGCGCTTCGTGGAAGACGGCGGCTACGCGCTGCGCGCCTATGACCGCTTCGCCCGCCTGTTCCGCGATGCCGAGGGGCTGCTGCATGTGCGGGACAAGCGCATCGTCACGCAGTTCCGCATGAACCTCGGCACCATCGTCGAGACGCCGATGGTCAAGGTGCGGCTGCGCGGCGGCCCCGTGCTGGGCGAGGTGGAGGAATGGTTCGTCTCCACCCTCCTGCCGGGCGACAGCTTCATCTTCGCGGGGCAATTGCTGCGCTTCGACCGGCTCGAGGCCGCGGCCGCCATCGTCTCCCGCGGCGGGGAAGGCGACCCGCGCGTCCCCGCCTATGCCGGCAGCCGCATGCCGCTGACGACCTACCTCGCGGCGCGGGTGCGGGCGATCATCGAGGACCCGAAGCGCTGGAAGCAGTTGCCCGACCCGGTGCGGCAATGGCTCCGGCTGCAGCAGAAGCACAGCACCCTGCCGGCGAAGGACGGGCTGCTGGTCGAGACCTTCCCGCGCGGCGAGGGTCGCTTCTTCCTCGTCGCCTACTGCTTCGAGGGACGCCTCGCGCACCAGACGCTGGGCATGCTGGTGACCAAGCGCATGGAGAAGCTGGGCTACGGCCCGCTCGGGTATCTCGCCACCGACTACGTCCTCGCGGCCTGGAGTGCCTTCGAGCCCACGGATGTCGCCCCCCTGTTCGAGGAGGACATCCTGGGCGAGGAACTCGAGGACTGGATGGCCGAGTCCTCCATGCTCCGCCGCACCTTCCGCAACATCGCCACCATCGCGGGCCTGATCGTGAAGAACCACCCCGGCGCCGAGAAATCGGGCCGCCAGATGACCATGAACTCCGACCTGATCTACGACGTCCTGCGCAAGCACGAACCCGACCACGTCCTGCTGCGCGCGACCCGGCAGGAGGCCGCGGGCGGGTTGACCGACGTCGCCCGCATCGGGCTGCTGCTGGCGCGCGCCCGGGCGGGCGGCATCCGGCACATGCGGCTCGACCAGGTCTCCCCGCTCGCGGTGCCGGCGCTGATCGAGGAAGGGCGCGAATGGGTCGCCGGCGGCGCCGAGGACGCGCTGCTGGCCGAGGCCGCCGCGCTGGTCGAGGACGCCACGGGCGGCATGGAACACTTCATGGAGACGCTCTCCGACCTGACCGAGGGCGTGCGCGCCAGCCCCACCCGCGTCGTCGACAAGCCGCGCCGGCGGCGGGAGGAGGACGGCCGGCGCCGCTCCATGGGCCGCTTCACCCGCCGCGTGAAGCGGAGCGAGGCGTGATCCCCGCACCCCTGCACATCGGCACCGAACGGCTCATGCTCGACCCCGCGGGGCTGCTCGCCTGGCCGGCGCAAAGGCTTCTGGTGGTGGCCGACCTGCATCTCGAGAAAGGCAGTGCCTTCGCCGCCCGCGGCGCCGGCCTGCCGCCGCCCTACGACACGCGGGAGACGCTCCAGCGGCTGCATCTCGCGCTGCGCCGCTGGCGCCCGGCGCGGCTGATCCTGCTCGGCGACAGCTTCCACGACCGGCACGGCGCGGGGCGCCTCGCGGCGGACGACCGCGCGCAGTTGCGCCGCATGCTGGAGGGCGTCGACGTCACCTGGGTGCTCGGCAACCACGACCCCGTCGCCCCCGCCGACCTGCCCGGCGAGGCGGTGGAGGAATGCCGCGAGGGCGCCGTGGTATTCCGGCACGAGGCGCGACCGGGCGCGGTGACCGGCGCCGAGGTTTCGGGCCATTTCCATCCCAAGGCGACGATGCCGACCCGCTGCGGCGGGGTGACGCGGCCCTGCTTCGTCAGCGACGGGCAGCGGGTGATCCTCCCGGCCTTCGGCGCCTACACGGGCGGCCTCGATGCGACGGACCCGGCGATCGCGGGGCTGCTGCCGCGCGGCGGGCGGGCGTTCCTCCTGGGCAAGGACCGCGTCTACGCGCTGCCCCTCGCGCCGCGGCGTGTCCGGGCCGTGTGACGAACCGCCAAGACGCCAAGGACGCGTTCTTCTTGGCGTCTTTGGCGCAGGGTCCTTCTACCTGGCCGCCGGCGGCACATGCTGCGCCCAGGGCCGCGCCGCCTCGAAGGCGGCACTCGCCTGCAGCACGCCGGCATCGTCGAAGCGCCGGCCCACCACCTGCAGCCCCACCGGCAGGCCCGCGGGGGTGAAGCCGCAGGGCAGGCTCGCCGCCGGGCTGCCGGACCAGTTGAAGGGGTAGGAGAACTCCGCCCAGATCAGCCAGTCCCAGTCGTGCTGCGGCCAGTGCGCGGGCTGCAGCCGGTCGGCCGGGAAGGCGGCGACGCTGACCGCCGGCGTCAGCAGGAAGTCGAAGCCCTCCATGAACTCGTGGATCGCCTGGACATAGGCGAAGCGGCGTTCGCGCATCTGCATGAACTGCGGCACGGTGAAACCGGCGGCGTATCTGATCATCGCCACAAAGCCGGGGTCCATCCGCGCCTCGAATTCCGGCAGGTGGCGGATGCGGCCGGCGAAGGTCGCGGGCCAGAAGAAGCGCACGAGCTCCGGCCCGAGCTTGCCCCAGGCCGGCGTCACCTCCTCCACCTCGGCGCCCATCTCCTGGAAGGCGCCGACGGCCTGCTCGACCAGCACCGCCACCTCGGGATCCACCCGGGCATGGCCGAGGTCGCGGCTGTAGGCGATGCGCCTGCCCTTCATCGACGCCGCGGCCAAGTCCGCCCCATAGTCGCGCGGCGGCGCTTCCAGCGAGGTATAGTCCCAGGGGTGCGGCCCCGCCGTCGCCTGCACCATCAGGGCGGCATCGGCGACCGTGCGGGTCAGCGGCCCCACATGCGTCGCCAGCTCGTTGTTCGACATCGGCCAGTTCGGGATCCGGCCGTGCGTCGGCTTGAAGCCGTAGACGCCGGAGAAATGCGCCGGCATGCGGATCGAGCCCGCCCCGTCGCCGCCCTGGTGGATCGGCCCGTAGCCCACCGCCGCCGCGACCCCGGCGCCGGACGAGGAGGCGCCGGCATTCAGCCCGTGCGCCCAGGGGTTGTGCGTGATGCCGGAGATCGGCGCCTGGCTGACCCCCTTCCAGCCCCATTCGGCCGCCGAGGTGGTCTTGCCCAGCATCATCCCGCCGGCCTCGAGCAGCCGCGCCACCACGGGCGCATCGACCTCCGGGATGGTTCCCTGCATCACGGCGGAGGCGAAGTCGGTCTGCACCCCCTTGGTGTGCTGCAGGTCCTTGATGGTGACGGGGATGCCCTCCAGCAGCCGCGGCGTCTCGCCGCGCAGGAAGACGGCCTCGGACCGCCGCGCCGCGGCCAGCGCGTGCTCCGGCGTCGTCCGCATCATCGCGTTCACCCGCGGCTCGATCGCGGCCATGCGGTCGAGCAGCGCATGCACGACCTCGACCGGCGAAAGGGCGCGGCTGCGATAGAGCGCCTGCAGCGCGGATGCCGAAAGGAAGCCGATCTCATTGTGCCGCATCCGCCGCTGCTCCTTGCCGCCCAAGGCCCAGCCTCGGCCATGAGCGTCCGGAGTCAACCGCAGCGGTCGCAGCGGCCTGGGCCGCCGTCCCGCGATGACGGCGCGCGCCCGGGCCGGGTGCAGGCACAGGCTGGTCGCCCGAGGCTGGGGGCCGACCCGCGGCACGCGGCGGTGGGCGTGCCGCGTCGTGGTGCCTCCCGCCCGGCGAGCGGCCGCGGGGCGCCGGCGTCCTGGGGACGCATCCTCCCGCTCGCCATGCCCGCCTGCACCCGCAATTCGGGCCTGGGGTCGCGCCGGGCCGCGCGGGACGAAGCCCCCGCCGCGCCCGACGCCCAGACCGCCGTTACGGGAAAAGGACGCCCGCGATCACGTGGATCACCCCGTTCGACGCAGCCATGTCGGCCTGGGTGATCGCGGCGGGGGCGAGCAGGTTGATGCCGCCGGCGCCCATGCCGGCGAACTGCTGCCCCGGCGCCGGATTGCGCAGCGACAGACCGCCACCCGGGCCGGCGACGACCTGCAGGTCGTTGCCGTTGATCGTGCGCAGCATCATGTCGGGCTTCAGGCTGGCCGCAGGATAGGCACCGCGCACGGCATGGTACTGCAGCAGCGCCCGCAGCCGGACGGTGTCCGTGCTTGACCCGCCGAGCGTGCCGCCGCCGCTGCCGCCACCACCGGTGCCCTGCTCCAGCAGGTCCGCCACGATGTTGCCGCCCGTGGTCCGGAAGGCCTCGTCGGTCGGCGCGAAGACGGTGATCGGCCCGGGGCCGCGGAGCTGGTCGGTGAAGCCGGCACGCCCGGCCATCATGACCAGCGTGTTGAAGCGCTGCTGGCCGGCAAGGGTGTCGATCACGGAGGTCACCTGGCTCTGCGCCAGCGCCGTGCGATGCCCGACCAGCACAGCCGGCAGGGCCAGGGTCGCGGCCGCACCGAGCAGAAGGCGACGATTGAGGGGATGGGTCATGGGGCGAGTCCTTCGGGTTCGGGATCAGCGTGATCAGTGCAGGCGACTGCGGCCGGACGCGGTGCGCCGACGGGCGCTACGGGTCGGCAGGAGTGCTCGACGGGAAGCGCGCGCAGCCTGGTCGTTCGGATGGCGACTGCACCGGGGTCCGGTATGGTGGACATCCGGTCAGCCCAACGTTCCGCCGCGCCCTTGGTTGCGGCGCCGCGGGCCTGGATTGCGACCCGCGGGCGTTGCCGCGTCATCGGGGGCTCGCGTCGCCTCGCCACGGGCCTACATCTCGGCCATGAGCGACCTGCAGATGCGCGACGACCATGCCCCGGTCCTGATGTGGTTCCGCCAGGATCTCCGCCTGGCGGACAATCCCGCCCTCGATGCCGCCGCGACCGCGGGCCCGGTCCTGCCGGTCTTCGTGCTGGAGGAGGATGCGGAGGATCCCTGGCGTCCCGCCGGCGCCGCGCGCTGGTGGCTGGAGCGGAGCCTGCGGGCGCTCGGCGCCGATCTCGCCAGATGCGGGGCGCCGCTGCTGATCCTGCGCGGCACGGCGGAGACGGTGATCCCGGCGCTTGCCCGCCAGGTCGGCGCCAGGACGGTCATGGCAGGCCGGCGCTACGACCCCGCGGGGCGGGCACGCGACAAGGCGGTGCACGCAGTGCT
>JAIYAI010000507.1 GCA_027489135.1 Acetobacteraceae bacterium | reverse complement strand
GTCGGACGCCGTGATGGTTTCGGCCAAGTCGGGCCTGAATATCGAGGGCGTGCTGGAAGCGCTGGTGACCCGGCTGCCGCCGCCGACCGGCAACCGGAACGCGCCGCTGAAGGCGCTGATCGTGGATAGCTGGTACGACCAGTATCTGGGCGTGATCATCCTGATCCGCGTGAAGGATGGCAGCATCCGCAAGGGCCAGAAGATCCGCATGATGGCAAATGGAATCACGCATCCGGTGGAGCAGGTGGGCGTTTTCACGCCGCGGCTGGTGCCGGTTGACGATCTGGGCCCGGGCGAGATGGGCTACATCACCGCGGCCATCAAGACGGTGGCCGATATCGCGGTGGGCGACACCATCACCGATGACCGCCAGCCGGCCACCGAGGCGCTGCCGGGCTTCAAGCCCAGCGTGCCCGTGGTGTGGTGCGGCCTGTTCCCGGTGGATGCCGACGATTTCGAGAAGCTGCGCGACAGCCTGGCCAAGCTGCGGCTGAACGATGCGAGCTTCCATTTCGAGGCGGAGAGCAGCGCCGCGCTGGGCTTCGGTTATCGCTGCGGGTTCCTGGGCCTGCTGCACCTGGAGATCATCCAGGAGCGGCTGTCGCGCGAGTTCGACCTCGACCTGATCGCGACCGCGCCGAGCGTGGTGTACCGGCTGTTCGCCAACGATGGCAGCGCGACGGAGCTGCACAACCCCGCCGACATGCCGGATCCCTCCGTTATCGCCGAGATCGCCGAGCCCTGGATCAAGGCGACGATCATGGTGCCGGACGAGTACCTTGGCCCCGTGCTGACGCTCTGCAACGAACGCCGCGGCCGGCAGGTGGAGCTGACCTATGTCGGCACCCGCGCCATGGCGGTGTACCGCCTGCCGCTGAACGAGGTGGTCTTCGACTTCTACGACCGGCTCAAGTCGATCAGCCGGGGCTATGCCAGCTTCGACTACGCCATGGATGGCTACGAGGAAGGGGATCTGGTCAAGATCTCCATCCTGGTAAACGCGGAGCCCGTCGATGCCCTGTCCTTCATGGCGCATCGCAGCCAGGCGGACCGGCGCGGGCGCCAGATCTGCGAGCGGCTGAAGGACCTGATCCCCCGGCAGCTCTTCAAGATCCCGATCCAGGCCGCGATCGGCGGGCGCGTCATCGCGCGCGAGACCATCTCCGCCCTGTCCAAGGACGTCACCGCCAAGTGCTATGGCGGCGACATCAGCCGCAAGCGCAAGCTCCTCGACAAGCAGAAGGAGGGCAAGAAGCGGATGCGTCAGTTCGGCAAGGTCGAGATCCCGCAGAGCGCCTTCATCGCCGCGCTGAAGATGGATGCGTAACGGGTCTGATGTGACGCACGTCAACCTCGACGAGGCGTAGACCCACCTCTCCAGCCTGGTCGACCGGGTCGCTGGCGGGGAGGAGATCGTGATCGCCAAGGGGGGCCGACCCCTGGCCCGGCTGGTGCCGATGGTTGCGCGCACCACGCCGCGGCGCCTTGGCCATCTCGCCGGCAAGGTCCGCGTCGGTGACGACTTCCATGCGTCGCTGCCCGACGACCTGGCCGAGGCCTTCGGCAGCGGGTGAGGCTGCTGCTCGATAGGCATGTCCTGATCTGGGCCGTTGCTGCTCCGCATCGCCGCTGCGCGGCGGCGCGAGCGGCCATAGTCGCACCGGCGAACAGCGTCTTCGTCAGCGCCGCCACGGCCTGGGAGATGGCGATCAAGCGGGCGATCGGCCGCCTCGAATTCCTGCTCCGCAGCTTCGAGGAGAAGATGGCGATCGCCGGCTGCGACCACCTGCCGATCACCGCGGCCCACGGGATGCTGATCGCGCAGGCCCTGGCGGAGGGACTGACGCTGGTCAGCGAGGATGGCGCCTTCGCCCCTTCTGGGGTCCCGCTTCTGCCGGCGGCCTGAGGCGCCATTCGGGGGCGGCCCGGCGCCGCCCCCTGCCGCGATTACGAGCTGACGGTGATTTGCGCCTCGCGCACCACCTTGGCCCACTGCGCCCGCTCGGCGCGCGCGAAGGCGGCCAGGTCCTCGGGGGTCGAGGGCTCCGGCGCGCCCGCCTGCTGGCGGAAGACCGACAGCGTCTGCTCGTGCTTCAGCGCCTCGCGCACGCCCTCGTTGAGCCGGGCGATCGCCGCCGGCGGCGTGCGGGCCGGCGCGTAGAGCGCGAGCCAGAGGCCGGTTGCCAGCGGCACGCCAAGCTCGCCCAGCGTCGGTACGCCCGGCGTCAGGTCGATGCGCGACGGATGCGCCAGCGCGATGATGCGGGCGCGGTTGTCGCGCGCCAGGCTCTCCGCGCCGCCGACCGGCAGCATCATGCTGTCCACCTGGCCCGCCGCCACGGCCTGCATGCCCGGCGCCTGCGCCGCGAAGGGCACGTGCAGCTTCTCGATCCCCTGGTGCCGCGCCACGAATTCGAACGCCAGGTGCGAGGAGGAGCCGACGCCCCAGGAGGCGTGGGAGAACTTGCCGGCCTCGCGCTTCGACTCGCGCACGAAGCTGGCGAAGTCCGTGATCTCCCGCCGGTGCGCGCCCACCATCAGCGCGAAGGGCACGCGGGTGACCATGGAGATCGGCGCGAAATCGGCCTCGTCGTTGTAGGGAAGCTGCGGGAAGGTGAAGCGGTTGATCGCGAAGGTATCGGTGATGCCCATCGTGATCGTCGTGCCGTCCGGCGCGGACCGCGCGGCCGCCTGTGTGCCGACGGTGCCGTTGGCGCCGGGCCGGTTCTCGACCACCACGGGCTGGCCCAGCGCGGCCTGCAGGCCGATGGCGACACCGCGGCTGATCACGTCCGTGATGCCACCGGCGTTGTAGGGGACGATGATGCGGATCGGCCGGTCCGGCAGCGCCTGGGCGCGGCCCGTGCGGGGCAGGGCGAGCGGCGCGAGGCCGGCA
The DNA here is from genome assembly GCA_027489135.1 of Acetobacteraceae bacterium. Classification (GTDB taxonomy): domain Bacteria; phylum Pseudomonadota; class Alphaproteobacteria; order Acetobacterales; family Acetobacteraceae; genus JAIEOP01. The sequence continues at coordinate 19,897 of JAIYAI010000507.1, read as the reverse complement.
AGCGCGGCGGTCAGCGCGCCGCGGCGGGTGAGCTGGGGCATGAAGACACTCCGGTTCAGATTACCGGAGAGTAATTTATCCTCCATATTTTCCGTTCAAGGGGCGGGGCGCGGATATCGTACCGACCCGGGAATCATCCCCGGCCCGCATGCGGCAGCATCAGCCCGTCGTTTCGCAGACCTGCACCATGGCGCGGACGCGCGGGTAGATGCCCTGCGCCCAGCGCTTGCCGCTGAACACGCCGTAATGCCCGACCCCGGTCTGCAGGTGGTGCCGCTTCATCGACGGCCGCACATTCGCGCAAAGGTCGAGCGCCGCCATCGTCTGGCCGATGCCGCAGATGTCGTCGCGCTCGCCCTCCACGGTCAGCAGCGCGGTCCGTCGCATCGCCTCCGGCCGCACGCGCCGCCCGGCGACCCGCAGGGTCCCGCGAGGCAGGGCGTGGTCCTGGAACACGGCGTGCACCGTCTCCAGGTAGAACTCCGCCGGCAGGTCCATCACGGCGAAGTATTCCTCGTAGAAGCGACGTCGTGCCGCGGCGCCGGCCGCGTCGCCATCGACCAGCGCCTGGTATTGCGCGCGCATCGCCTCGCGGTGGCGGTCGATGTTCATCGCCATGAAGGCGGCAAGCTGCAGCGCGCCAGGATAGACGCGGCGCCCCGCGCCCTTGTGGCGTAGCGGCACGGTGGCGATCAGGTTCTCCGCGAACCAGTCGATCGGCTTCGACTGCGCCAGGTGGTTCACCTGTGTCGGGCTCAGGCGCGTGTCGATCGGCCCGGCCAGCAGCGCCAGGCTGCGTGGCTGCGCCGGGTTGTGGTCCTCCGCCATGATCGCCGCGGCGGAGAGCACCGCGACGACGGGCTGGCAGACCGCAAGCACATGCGGCCGCGGCCCGATCGTCTCCAGGAAGCGGATCACGTGCTTGACGAACTGGTCGAAGCCGAAGCGCCCGGCCTCGACCGGCACGTCGCGCGCGTTCTTCCAGTCCGTGACGTAGACGTCCATCTCCGGCAGAAGCACCTGCACGGTGTTGCGCAGCAAAGTGGCGAAGTGGCCCGACATCGGCGCCACCACCAGCATCCGTGGCTGCGGCGCCTCGACGCCGAGCTTGCGGAAATGCAGCAGCGACGCGAAGGGCGTGTCCAGCGCGACCTCCTCCGCGATCTCGGCCACCTGGTTGCCGACGCGCACGGACTCGATCCGGAAATCGGGCCGGCGATGCGTGGTGCGCAGCAGCGCTGCCATCTCGGCCGCCGCGCCAAGGCGCCGTAGGAGAGGAAAGGCGGGCGGCGGCGCCTGCAGATGGGCCAGTGCCGCCTGCGTCGCCAGCCCCCAGGCGCGCAACGGGGCCAGGAGATCCTGCTGCGCCTGGAAGAGCTGGTAGAACATCAGACCTCCTGCCCCGGTCTCACGATGGCACGCGCCTTGCTGCGCCGCCACCGCATCCGCCCGCACGGAGGGAGGCGACAGCGATGGCACCAAGGTCGACGAGGAAGCCGGTTCCGGCCACCCCCACCGTGCTGCGGATCTCCAGCAAGAACTATTCCTCCTGGTCGCTGCGTGGCTGGCTGCTGACGCGGATGTCCGGCCTCGCCTTCGAGGAGGAGGTCGTGGCCGCCGACGATCCCAAGGCCAAGGCGGAGTTGCTGCTGCAGAGCTCCACCATTCGCGTCCCCTGCCTCGTGCATGGCGATGTCGAGGTGTGGGACACGCTCGCCATTGCCGAATACCTGAACGAGACCTTCCCCGAGGCGCGCATGCTGCCCGCGGATCGTATCGCCCGTGCCCGCTGCCGCGCCATCTCCGGCGAGATGCATTCGGGTTTCGAGGCGCTGCGCTCCTCCCTGCCCATGAACATCCGCGCGCATCGTCCGGGCTTCGCGCTGTGGTCCGGCCCGCGCGCCGACATCGCCTTCATCCTGGGCATCTGGGAGGAATGCCTCGCCGCGCATGGCGGGCCCTGGCTGTTCGGCGAGAGGCCCACGGTCGCCGACGCCATGTACGCCCCCGTCGTGACCCGCTTCCGCACCTACGACGTCGCCGTCACCGGTGCGGCGGCCACCTACTGCCAGACCATCCTGGCCTGGCCGCTGATGGAGGAGTGGATTGCCGCCGCGCTACGCGAGCCGGAGGCGATGATCGAAGAGCTTGAGGTGGACGCGGAGTTCTGATCCCGCGTGCCGCGGCACGCAGGATCGTGCTGCCGCCGCCCCGCCTCTAGCCCTTGGTCCAAGGCGTCGGCGCCGGCACCGGGCAGGGGCCTTCCGCCTCCACCGTGCCGAAATCGGCGGGCCCGACCACCTCCAGGTACTCCATGTCCGGCGAGTAGTCGTAGAGGTAGTGCACGACGCCCGGGCGCTGGTGCACGCAGTCGCCGGCGGCGACCAGCGTCTCCTTCTCCTCGTACATGAATTTCGCCCAGCCCTTGGTCATCAGCACGATGTGGAAGTCGTTGACGTGGCGGTGCCAGCCGGTGCCGTGCTCGGGCGGGCAGTCGGGGTTGGCCTTCACCATCTGCGCGATGACGCGCCCGCCCGTGGCATCGGCCACGCCGAGGTCACGGTAGAGGAAGAAGGCGCGAAGCCCGTCCTGCCGCCAGGGCGTGTCGCCCGGCTTCACATGCGAGAACAGGTTCACCAGCGGGGTGTCGAGCATGGGCGCCACCATCCATCCCTGGGCCGCCGCGGCCGGGACCATCCCGGCGCGGGTGCGGCGTTTCGAGAAGACCGGTGACGGGCGCCCCCCGCCGCGCCCGGTCATGCGTGCCGGGAGGGCGGTGACGCAGGCTGGCACGCGCGGATGCTGCGCTGCAACAAGATTCGCCCAACTGCCATGCTGCGCAGCAAAGCTTGGCTGCATCTCGGCCTCAGAAGCGGTCGGCGCATGGTCGGGGCCGCGCACCATGGCGCCGATGACCATGGCCTGTTGAACGCATGCTGCGCCTATGCTGCGCAGCAATTGCGCCCTCCCCGCACCGCGCAGGCGCGCACCTTGGCCCCGCTGCCCGCCAAGGAATGTCAGGCCGCGGCGCGCCGGTCTGCTTGCGCCGCGGCCCGGGGCCGGGTTACGGCGACGGGATGGAAGGCTCCGTGCCCGCTCCCGCCAATCCGGAGACCGCGCCGCCCAGCGCGGGCAGCGCGCCGGACCGCGCCCAGGCCAGCCTGACCGACGCCGTGCGCCTGCTGCGCCGCGGCACCGCGCTGGTCGTTGGCGACGCCATGCTCGACCGCTACGTCTTCGGCCAGGTCACCCGCATATCGCGCGAGGCGCCGGTTCCCGTGCTGGCGGTGGAGCGCGAGGTCGCGCTGCCCGGCGGCGCCGGCAACGTGGTGCGCAACCTCACCGCGCTCGGCTGCGCCGTCGCCTTCGTCTCCGTGGTGGGGGACGACCAGGCTGGCAGCGACCTGACGGGGCTGATCGGCGGCCAGCCCGGGATCGAGCCCTGGCTGCTGGTGCAGGGCGGCCGCGCCACCACCACCAAGACCCGCTTCGTCGCGGCCGGCCAGCAGATCATGCGCGCCGATCACGAGCAGACCGCGCCGATCCATCCGCGCCTTGCCGACCGCCTCGTCCGCATCGCCTCGGACGCCGTCGCCGCCACCGGCGTGATGGTGCTGTCCGACTACCGCAAGGGCCTGCTGGTGGGGGATACGCCGGCGCGGCTGATCGCCGCAGCGCGCGCCGCCGGCCGCCGCATCATCGCCGATCCCAAGGATGGCGACCCGGGCCGCTACGCCGGTGCCGACCTGCTGCTGCTGGCGGCCGAGGACCTGCCGGAATTCGCCGGCCGCGCCGGCCTTGGCGAACCGGCGCTCGCCGCCGCCGCGGAACGCCTGCGCGCGGCGCACGGCTTGGGCGCGGTGATGCTGCTGAACGGCGCCGAAAGCCTGACCCTGGCGGAGGCCAGCGGTACCCTCCACCTGCCCTGCGACGCGGTCGAGGTGATGGACCGCACCGGCGTGATGGACGCGCTGGTGGCGACCGTCGCCGCGGGCCTCTCGGCCGGGCTGCCGATGCCCGTGGTCGGCCGCCTCGGCGCACTCGCGGCCGGCATCGTTGCCGGCAAGTCCGGGATCGCTGCGGCGCGCGAGGAGGAACTGCTCGAGGTGCTGCAGCCCGGACGCCTGGCCACGCGCAAGCTGGCGACGCGCCAGCAGGCCGCGGAGCGGGCCGAGCGCTGGCGCCGGATCGGGTGCCGGATCGGCCTGCTCGTCGCCTCCGGCAATGCCGCGGAGGCCTATGCGCGGCTGCTCGGGGAGGCACGCGCCTGGTGCGACCGCCTGGTCGTCGCGCTGCCCGACGCCGCCGCCCCCGCCCTGGCCGCCACGCTGGCCGAGCATCCGGGCGTCGACCTCGTCACCCGCTGGGCGGCCGAGGCGCCGCTCGACCTGATCCGCCAGTTGCGCCCCGACATCCTGGTGCAGGACCCCGAGCAGGCGCCGGATACCGTCGCCGGCGGGGACCTCGTGCAGGAATGGGGTGGCGAGGTGCGCCGTCCGCCGCGCGAGGCAGCGCTGGCCGGCGCCGCCGCCTGATCCGAGACCCAACGGACGACCCCCGCATGACCCTGACGATCCGATCGGGCGCGGCCCTGCTGGTCGGCCTGCTGGCCTCCGGCCCGGTACTGGCGCAGTCGCAGCGCCCCGCACCGCCACCCCCGGCGCCCGCAGCCCCCGCTGCCGCCGCGACCCCCGAGGCGGGGCCCGAGCGCACCTCGGCCCAGTTCGGTGAATGGGCGGTGCAATGCGTTGCCCTCGCCCAGGGGCGCCGCGTCTGCGAGATGGCGCAGACCGTGCAGGACACCCAGCGTAACCAGCCGATCGCCGTCATCGCCATCGGCCGCATCGCGAAGGATCAGCCGCTGCGCTTCGCCGTGCGGGTGCCGGTGAACGTGCAGGTGACCCAGCCCGCGCAGTTGCTGCTCGAAGGCGGCGGGGCGCCCGTGGCGCTCGGCTTCACGCGCTGCAGCATCGTCCCGGTCGGCTGCTTCGCCGAGCGCGAGTTGCCGGACGACCTGCTGCGCCGCCTCCGCACCCGCCCTGCCGAGCAGGCCGGCCGCATCGCCTGGCGCGAGGCGACGGGGCAGGAGACCGCGATCCCCATCACCTTCCGCGGCTTCGCGGCTGCCTATGACGCGCTGATCAAGGAAGGCGGCTGAGCCGTCTCGCCCGTGAAGGCCGGCATGGAGGCGTGCCCGGCCGCCGCGGCGCCGCGCCCGTGCAGCACCACCGCCAGCGACCGCGCCAGGATCGCCGCGTCGCCGCGCAGCGTCGCCCGCCGCGCGGCATAGACCACGTCGAGTTCCAGCCGCTCGGGCCAGGGCACCGCGTTGCGCCCCGCCGCCTGCGCCAGCCCCGCCAGTCCCGGCCGCACGACGAGGCGCATCCGCTGCCGCGGCGAATAGAGCCGGACATAATCGACCGGCAGCGGCCGCGGCCCGACGAGGCTCATCTCGCCACGCAGCACGTTCACCAGTTGCGGCAATTCGTCGAGGCCGCTCGCCCGCAGCACCCGCCCGAAGCGGCCGAGGCGCGCCGCATCCGGCCCGTCGCCGGCCCGCATGCTGCGGAATTTCAGCACCGTGAAGGGCAGCCCGTGCCGCCCCGCGCGGACCTGGCGGAACAGCACCCCGCGCCCAAGCGCGAGGCGCACCGCGAGCGCCGTCGCCGCCAGCAGCGGCGCCGCCAGCAGCAGCAGCAGCAGCGCCGCCAGCGCGGCGTCGAGCAGACGCTTGCCACCACGATCATACATCGCGTGCCTCCTGCCGCGGGGTCGCCTCCACCGCCAGCGACAGCAGCAGCCCAAGCACGAACCAGGCCATGCGATTGCCGAGATCGGTCGAGACCATGAGGGAGAGCAGCACGGGCAGGCAGAGCGCGGCGATCCGCGCCGCCCGCCCGGGTGCCACGTGCCGCGCCCGCCGCAGCGCCAGCAGCACCGCGCCGCCGAAGGCGCCGAGCCAGAGCGCGAGGCCGGGCAGACCGCCCTCGGCCAGCGCTTCCAGCGCGTGGTTGTGTGGGTAGAAGCCGCGATCCTCGCCGAAGCCGGCGGCCACCGTGAAACTGCCGGTGCCGAGCCCGAAGGGCGCCGCCTCGCCCGCCCAGCGCAGCGCCTCCGCCCAGAGCAGGAACCGCGCGACGGTGACGGTGCCGGGCTCGCCGGTCAGCCGTTCCAGGGTGCGGAACCCCTGCGCCGCCCCGGGATCGAGCAACAAGGCTGCCAGGCCGAGCAGGGCGCCAAGGCCGAGCGCGCCCATCCAGCCCAGCGCCGCCGCCGACCGACCGTCCAGCCAGAACCGCAGCGCCGGCGCCGCCGCAACCCCGGCGACGAGCCCGACGAGGCCGAGCCGCCCGCCCGGCACCAGCACCGCCGCGGCGCAGGCGCCCGTCGCGGCCAGCCAGAAGACACGCCCGCCGAGATGCGGCGCCTCCGCTATGCGCACCGCGGCCAGCCCCGCGGCGGCGGCGATGAGCAGGCCGGTGATCTGGTACTGCACGCGCACCCGGTCCGGATCGGCCCCGGGCGCGCCGCCCAGCACCACCTTGTCCGTCGCCACGCCCCAGGCCACCGCCGCGCCGGCCAGCAGGCCAAGCACCAGCACCGCCCCGGTCATTCCCCGCCGCGCCGCGCCGTCGCCGCCGACGACGAGGCCGAGCAGCAGCATGCCCGGCCCCATCAGCACGGCGGCGAGAAGCTTCTCCGCCGCGGCCTCCCGCGACTCGGTCCAGCACCCGGCCAGGACCAGCCAGAGCAGCAGCAGCGCCGCCGCCAGGAACGGCCAGCCGAGCCCTGGCCGCAGCACCCAGCGCCGGTCCGGCAGCAGCAGGAGCGCCGCCGGCAGGGCGAGGCCGAGTGCGGCGAGGGTGAGGTCGAAGGGCAGCGCCGCCAGCCCCGGCATGGACTTCAGCGCGCCGGCGAAGTGCAGCGCCGCCGCCGCCGCGCCGGCCCAGAGGCCGAGCAGGGCAGGGACGGTCACGCTCATTCCGCCGGCACGCCCTGCAACACCGCCGGGGCCGGCACCGGCGCCAGCAATGCCGCCGCGGCGGCGGCGCCGGCCACGGCGAGCGGCGCGGCGATGGCCAGCAGCAGCAGCAGCAGCGGACGGTTCGGGAGCACCGGCCGGATGCCGACGCTGGGGCCGGAGACGAGCCGCGCCGCCATCGCCTCGTCCGCCGCCACAACCAGCAGCGCGCGCTGCTGCTGGCCGAGGAGGTCGTAGAGGGCGTTGCGCAGGAAGACGTCGCGTTCGGCGGCGAGGCGCTGCTCGATCGCGCCGACGCGGCGGCGGGCGAGGCCGGCGACGTCGGCGCGCACCTTGGCTTCCGCCAGCGCGTGCAGGCGCGCGAGCGCATCGAGGGCCGCGTCGCGGTCGTGATGCGCGAGGCCGAGGGTGAGGGTCACCGTGCCGACGCCGGCGGTGACGGAGAGGCTGCGCTGCAGCCAGGTCGCTGCGTCGTCGAGATCGGCCTGCAGCCGGAGGCCGAAGACCGCGCGCAGCCAGCCCGCCACGCCTGCGCTGCGCCGCGCGGTCAGGTAGGCGAGCAGGCCCGTGTCGCGCGCCAGCATCGCCGCCGCCTCGGCGGAGCGCAGCGCATCGAGATAGACGGCGAAATGCCCGGCCAGGCGGTTTTCGACATAGGCGCCGCCGGCGGCGTTGAAGGGGCTGGTCAGCAGGCCGGAGACGGCGATGCCCGTGGTCTCCGCCGGCGCCACCACGGCCTGGGCGACGTAGCGCCGCGGCCAGGTCAGGATCAGCCCGGCGCCGAGCGCGTAGAGCAGTGCCGAAAGCAGCAGCACGCGCCAGCGCCGCGCCCAGACCCGGCGGAGCAGGTCCTCGAGCGGCATCAGGCGGCCTCGCTCTTCAGGGTGATCGTGGTCGCGAGATGCGCGACCGGCGCCGCGGCGCGGGCAACCAGCACCGCGGCCGGACGGACCACGCCATAGGCGGGGCTGTGCCAGCCGTCCTCGATGGCGAGCGCCAGAGGCGCATCGGCGGCGATATGGATGCGGGCCGAAGGTCCCTCCGCCCCCGTCGCGGTGGCACGCCAGCCGAACTCCTGCGGCAGGCGCCAGCGCAGCGCGAGCGTGCGGAAGCGGCCCGAGACGGCGTCCGTCACCTCCCAGCGGCGGCCGCTGTCGTCATGCGTGACGCGGCGTTCGTGGCGGTTGCCGCGATGGTCGCGCAGCCAGGCCCCGGCTTCGCCCGGCAGCAGGCCCGTGGCGGGCCAACGGGCGAACAGGAAGCGGCCGGCGCGCACCATCTGATCGGCCGCGTCGAAACCGATCGTGTTGTGCGCGGCGGTGCCGGTGAAGTGGGCGTGCCACCAGGCGGCCTCGGGCGGCGGGTTGTAGGCGCCGCTGCCACCGTCCCGCAGCAGCGCGCGCGGGCCGTCCCAGAGTTCGAGATGCAACAGGTCGGCATGGCCGGGGCGGAAGCGCAGGCGCGGTGCGCCGGTGCGCAGCACGGCCCGGGCACCGCCGGCCTGCCAGCCGAGGAAGCCGTCGCTGCGCCAGCGCGGGGGCGCGATCCAGGGGCTGGCACCGTCTGGAAGTCCGAGCCAGGCGCAGCCTGGATCCTCCGGTGCGAGGCCGGCGCCATGGCCGGCAAAGATCCGTGCCGCGCGCTCGATCGAGGCGCGGGCGTCCTCCGGCCCGGCCAGGGAGAGATCGGCGAAGGCGGCACCGTCCTGGTGGCCGATGCGCGGCGTGGCGCCGGTCGCGGGATCGGTCAGGCGCCAGAGCCAGTGCGTCGCCGCCGCCACGCGCCGGCGCGCCGGATCCGGCAGGCGCGGCCCGTCCCAGCGCCCGGCCAGCCAATCGGCGACGGAGAGCACGTCGAGCAGCAGGCGGAGATAGCCGGTCGAGGCCTGGGCGAAGGCACCGCAGGGGGCGACCAGGCGCAGCACCGCGGCGGCGAGGCGCGCGGCGCCGTCGCGCACCCAGGCCGGCTCGGCGCAGGCGAGGCCGCAGGCGAGCAGGCCCGCGGGCTCGGAGACGGCGTGATTATTGTCCTGCGCAGCGGCGTAGGCCGGCGTCGCGGCGATGCGGCGGCCATGCAGGGCAAGGATGCCGCAGGCGGCCGGGGAAGGCCCGGTGCCGAGCAGCGCCGCGGCCAGGGCGAGGTGCAGGGCGCGCAGCGCGGCTTCCTGCCCGCAGGCCCAGTTCGGGCCGCGATAGGCCGGGTTGGCGCGCAGCCAGTCGCCGAGCAGCGCCTCCGCCCAGGCGAGGTGCCCGCCGCCCGGATCGAGCCGCGCGGCCTGGACCAGCAGCGGCAGCGCGGCCCAGCGCGAGGCCTCCCACACGGGCCTGATGTCGCCATGCGCGAACAGGTCGAGCGTCGCCGCGGGCCGATCCGCCGGGTAGGCGCCGTGCCAGCCGCCGGCCGGGGGCGCGGTTCGGTGCGCGCGGGCCGGCAGCATGGAGCGGTGCGCCTCCGACAGGGCGGGGGCCGGCGGAGGGTCGGCGACGAAGAACGGTCCGGCGGGCCGCACCGCGGCCGGATCGCGCAGCCGCCGCCGCGCCACCGCCCGACCCGCCGGGGAGCGATGCCACGCCGCCAGCAATACGGGGCGGGGGCCGAGGCGCAGGGCCGCATCGAGCGTGGTGCGCATGGCGGGCCTTGTTTCGTTACGATGTGTGTATATAATTGTTCCGATTTGCGAACGGCAAGTCCTTTCCGCGAGGCGCGCGTCATGGCCCGAGTCGTCCCGCCGCTCCGCCTTCTCGCCGCGCTGCTCGTGGCCGGTCCCGCCATGGCGCAGGCCCCGCGCGGTCCGGCGCCGGTGCCCTTCGCCGCGGCGCCGGCGACGGCGATGCCGCTGCTCTCTGGGCCCGGCCTGGTGCTGCCCGCGACCCTGCCCGGCGGCGCGCCGCTGCCGGTGCTGCCGGATGCGGCGCAGCAGGAGATCCTGAACCGCATCCTCGAGGCCGGGGCGGGCCGGGTGCCGCAGGCCCAGACGGCCACCCCGCCGCGCGCCGCACCCGCCGCCGCCGTCGAGGCCGAACCATTCTCCCCGGCCGAGGCCTTCTTCGCCGCGCGCGACCCCGGCAGCGCGCTGCGCCAGATCGGGTACGAGAGCCTGCGCGGCGGCGCCGCCCCGGCCGGCATCGGCTTCGGCGCCCTGCCGGACGACTACCTCCTGGGGCGGGACGACGAACTCGTCCTCGCCTTCCGGGGCCGCGTGCGGCAGACGCTGACGCTGCGCATCGGCCGCGACGGCATGCTGCTGGTGCCCGACCTGCCGCCCATCCCCGCCGCGGGGCGCACGCTACGCGCACTGCGCGCGGACCTGGAGGCGCGGGCGGCGCAGGATCTCGGCGGCGCGGAGGTCTTCGTCTCGGTTGGCCAGGTCCGGCAGATCGCCATCTTCGTCGGCGGCGAGGTAACGCGGCCCGGTCTGGTGCCGCTGACCGCCCATGCCTCCGTGCTCGACGCGCTGGTCGCGGCGGGGGGCGTGCGGAAGACGGGCTCGCTGCGGGCGATCCGGGTGGAGGGCGGCGCGGCGCCGCGCGTCGTCGATCTCTACCCGGTCATCGTCGGCGCCGGCGGGGCGACCCCCGACCTCGCCCTGCGCGAGGGCGAGCGGATCCTGGTGCCGCCGCTCGGGGGCGTGGTGGCCCTGGCCGGCGAGGTCACGCGCCCCGGCATCTACGAACTGCCCGCGAGCACCACCGCCGCGCCGCTGACCGCGCTGCTGGCGCTGGCCGGGCAGCCGCTGCGCCCCGCGGGCAACCGCTTCCTGCTGCAGACCGCCGATGCCGGCGGCCGGCGGAGCGTGCAGGAGATCGCCGCCGACGGGATGCTCCGCCGCGGCGACCTGGTGCGGGTGGAACCGGGGACGGACGTGCAGGCGAACCAGGTGCGCCTCGCGGGCCATGTCGCCGCGGGAGGGGCGCCGCTGCTGCGCGCGGCGCAGGGTGGGCGGGGCCGGTCGCTGCGCGCGCTGCTGGCCGATCCGCTGCTGGTGCGGCCCGATCCCTATCCGCCGCTCGGCGTGGTGTGGCGCACTGACCGCCGGTCCCGCGCGCGGCACTTCATCGCCTTCGACCTCGCCGCCGTGCTGCGCGGCGGCGCGGACCTGCCGCTGGCCGAGGGCGACGAGGTGATCCTGGTCGGCCTCGGCGACGTGCAGTGGCTGTCGAGCCCCGCCGTGCAGCGCGCGGTGCGGGGGGAGCCACCCTCCGCCGCGACCCTGGCGCCGGATCCGGTGAACGCCGCGACGATCGGCCTGGCGGGCGGCCAGGGCCAGGTGCCCGCGCCGGTGCCCGGGCCGGGTCCCGCCGCCGACTGCCAGGCGCTGCAGCTTGTGGCGGTGGCGGCGCAGTCCTCCCGCCAACGCTTCGGCGCGGCGCGGGGCGCGGGCTTCCCCGATCTCGGCCGCTATGCCTGCCCGCAGATCTTCCAGGACTACCCGACCCTGCTGCCCTTCCTGCTCGACCAGGCGATGGTGCTGACGGGGGAGGTGCGGCTGCCGGGCCTCTATCCGGTGCTGGCGGGCACGTCGCTCTCGGTGGTGGTCGCGGTGGCGGGCGGGACGACGCCGGGCGCCGCGCTCTCGGCCGTGGAGGTGGCGACGGAGGCGCGCGGCGGCACGGGCCTCGCCCGCGCCGTGCTGGATCTGGAAGGGGACCTCGGCGCCCTCGCCGTCGCGCCGCAGGAGGCGGTGCGCATCCCGCGCAACGAGGCCGGGCGCGACATGGGCCCCGTCACCCTGGTCGGCGAATTCGTCCGGCCCGGCACCTACGACCTGCGCCGGGGGGAGCGTTTGTCCGAACTCATCGCCCGGGCTGGCGGGCTGACGGCGCAGGCCTATCCCTACGGCGCGGTCTTCTCCCGCGACAGCGTGCGCCAGCGCCAGCAGGAGGGCTTCCAGCGCACGGCGCGGGAGTTGGAGCAGGGCCTGCTACAGGTGGCGGCGGGGCAGGCGGTCTCGGCACCGCGCGGCATCAGTGTCGATATTGGCGGGGCGGTGCAGGCGGGGCAGGCGCTGGCGGCCTCGCTGCGCCAGGCACGTGCTGCGGGCCGCATGGTCGTCGAGGCGAACCCGGTGGTGCTGGCGACGCGACCCGACCTCGACCCGCTCCTGGAGCCAGGGGACCTGGTCGCCATGCCGAAGCGGCCCGCGGAGGTGACGGTGGTCGGCGCCGTGCTGAACCCGGGCAGCCTGCAATTCGCCACCGGCTGGCGGGCAGCGGACTACATCCGCGCGGCCGGCGGGCGGCAGCGCTTCGCCGATGGCGGGCGGGCCTTCGTGGTGCTGCCGAACGGGCAATCCGTGGCGGCGGGCCAGGGCTGGTTCGGCGAGGGCGGGCCGCCGGTGCCGCCGGGCAGCGTGGTGGTCGTGCCGCAGGATCCCTCGCCCTACGAAAGCTGGGCCTTCCTGCGCGACCTGACGGCGGTGGCGGGGCAGCTGGCGCTGAGTTCGGCGGCCTTGGCGGTGATCAACGGCGCCCGTTAGCGAGCCCTCAAGCGCCGGGCGCCGCCATCCGGCGGCTTGGCTTCGCCGGACTTCCGGCGGCGCGCAGAAGCGCGCTCGGCCCGCGCTGCGGGCCGGGGGTGGCGCCGCGCTCGGTCAGGGCCCGACGTGGGTTGCCCCTGACCCCCGCATCCGCCACACCCCCGCCCGCATGGCTCTCTCCGCGATCGTCGGGCATCTCGCCTTCGCGCTGCTGCTCGCCCTGGTCTCGGCGGGCGCGGTGCGGGCGATGATTGCCCGCCCCATCCTCGACGTCCCGAACCATCGGAGCGCGCACAAGCAGCCCACGCCGCGCGGCGGCGGGGTGGGGCCGGTCGTCGCCTTCACTCTCGGGATGGTCGTGCTGTTCTTTTACGCCGACGCCGCGCGGATCGCAGAGCGGCAGTTCATCGGCGTCATCCTGGCGGCCATCGCCATTGCCGTCGTCGCGCTGGTCGACGATATCCGCGCCCTGCCGGCCCGCTGGCGGCTGCTGGCGCAGGTGGTGGCGGCGCTGGTCGCCATGGCGAACGGCCTGGTGCTGACGCGCATCGCGCTCCCCTGGACCGGCGCGGTCGATCTCGGCTGGCTCGGCCCGCCGCTGACCCTGTTCTGGATCGTCGGCTGCACCAATGCGGTGAACTTCATGGACGGGCTGGATGGGCTCGTCGGCGGCACGGTGCTGGTGGTCTCGGCCGCGCTCTGCGCCATCGCCGCGACCCAGGGCGGCGGTTTCGTCTATGCCGCGGCGCTGTTCCTGGCGGCGGGCTTCGCCGGATTCCTGCCCTTCAACCTGCACAAGGCCCGCATCTTCATGGGCGATGTCGGCAGCCAGTTCGCCGGCTTCACCCTGGCCGTTCTGGCGATCGCTGCCAGCGCCTTCGACGTGAACCGCGCCAGCTTCCTGATCGTGCCGCTGCTGATGTTCGGCCTGCTCTTCGACGCCGCCTTCACCCTCGCGCGCCGAGCCGCCATGGGCGACCGGCTGAGCGAGGGGCATCGCGGGCACCTGTATCAGATGGCACAGCGGGCGGGCATGCCGGTGCGCGCGGTGGCGGCGACGCATTGGGGCTTCGCCGCCTTCCATGCGGGGCTGGCCTGGCTGTTCCTGCAGCTCGGGCCGGTGGGCAAGCCGTTGGTGGTGCTGCCGGCGGTGGCCCTGCAGATCGGCTGGCTGGCCTATGTGCTGCGGCGGATGCGCGCGGCGGGACTGGACTGGGACCGGCCGCGACGCGCCTGACGCGCGCGCGGATCAGGGCTCCGTCGCCAGCAGCGGCAGGCCGGGGCCGATCCATTGCTCCGTGCGCAGCGCGGCGGCGTCGGCGCGGCGCAGCACGAAGCGGTTGGTATGGGCGCCGATCCCCTCGGCGCTGCGGCACGCCTCCGTCACCTCGATCACGCCGGGGCGGTCCTCCGGCGCCGTCGCCCGTAGCCGGCAGGCGATGGAGAGCCCGAAGCGCATGCCCGCCGGGTCGCGCGCGGCGGTGGCGAGGTCGACCAGGCGCAGCGTCTCCGCCTCTCCCGCCAGCAGCGTCTCCGGCATGGCCAGCGGGTCGGCGCCGACGACCCGTGTGCCCACCAGCACCTCCCCGAGGCCCGCGGTGGCGACGACGCGCGGCCCTTCCGTCTGCAGCGCCACGCCCTCGCCCCAGCGCCAGAGCCGCCGGCGGCCCTGGTCCTGCAGCAGGGTCGCCGGGCGCAGCGGATCGGCGCCGAGTGCCACCTGCAAGCTGGGTGCCGCGCCTGGCCGCGGCACCGCGACCGCGGGCGGCCGGATGTCCGCGGCCGGCGGCGCCGCGCAGCCGCCCGGTAGCGCGAGCGCCAGCAATAGGGCCGAGGGTCGAATCGCCATGACAACACTTTAGCGCGGCCGCATGCCCGATGGACAGCGCCGCCCCCCGCGCCCGAAGATGCGCGCAGAAGACGGAGGAGACGAGATGTCCGAGGACCTGCTGACGCGTGTCGAGAACGGCGTCGCCGTGATGACGCTGAACCGCCCCGATGCGCTGAACGCGCTGACCCGCCCGATGATGGTCGGCATGACGGAGGCGCTGGAGCGCTTCGGCGAGGACCCGGAGGTGGGCTGCATCGTCGTCACCGGCGCCGGCCGAGGCTTCTGCGCCGGCGGCGACGTGAAGGCGATGGCCTCGGGCGTGAAGAACCTCGGCACCTTCGAGGCCAAGGCCGCGGATCTGCGCAACCGCATGGACATGGTGCGGCTGCTGCATGCGGGGCCGAAGCCGACCATCGCCATGGTGAACGGTGTCGCGGCCGGCGCGGGTATGGGGCTCGCGCTTGCCTGCGACATCCGCGTCTGTGGCACCTCGGCGCGCATGACGACGGCCTTCGCGAAGGTGGGGCTTTCGGGCGACTACGGCGGCACCTGGTTCCTCAACCAGCTTGTCGGGCCGGCGAAGGCGCGGGAACTCTATTTCACCTCCGAGATCCTGGATTCCGAGAAGATCGCGGCGCTCGGCCTGGCGAACCGCGTCGTGCCGGATGCCGACCTGGAAGCGGAGACGATGAAGCTGGCGCGGCAGATCGCGGACGGACCGCGCGTCGCGCTGCACTACATCAAGCGCAACCACGTCATTGCGCTGACCGGCACGCTGTCCGACCTGCTGGATGCGGAGGCGCTGCACATGACGCGTTGCCGCGACACCGACGACCACAAGGAGGCGTCGCGCGCCTTCGTCGAGAAGCGCAAGCCCGTCTTCAAGGGAAGCTGAGGCGATGGCGGGGTATCTCCGCCTGCGGCAGATCTGCCTGGTTGCGCCCGCGCTGGGGCCGGCGGAGGCCGACATCACGGCGGTGCTCGGCGTGCCCGTCTGCTACCGCGATCCGAACGTCGCGGCCTATGGGCTGGAGAACGCGCTCTGGCCGATGGGCCCCGACATCCTGGAGGTCGTGGCGCCGACGCGGGACGGCACGGCGGCCGGGCGCTTCATCGAGCGTTCGGGCGGCCGCGGCGGCTACATGGTGATCTGCGACTGCGACGACAGCGCGGCGATCGAGGCCCATGCGAACGCGATGGGCGTGCGCACCGCGAACCTGATCCGCCACCATGGCTATCGCGGCGCGCAGCTGCACCCGCGGGACTGCCGCGCGGCGATGCTGGAGTTCAGCACGACGGAGGGCGGCGCGCCGCTCGACGGTCCCTACCACCCTGCAGGGGAGGACTGGACGAAGGTGGTGCAGGTCGATGCCCTGCCGCGCCTGGTCGCGGCCGAGATCGCGGGGCCGGATCCCGCGGGCCTCGCCGCGCATTGGGCGGCGATCTTCCGCGTGCCGCTGGCCGAGGGGCCGTCGATTCGGCTGGAGCATGGGCGGATCGACTTCATCGCGGGCGATGCAGAACGGCTCGATGGCCTCCGCATCGCGGTCGCCGATCCCGCGGCGACGCGGGCGGTGGCGGCGGCGCGGGGGCTGGTGCGGGACGGGACGATCATGCTCTCCGGCGTGAGGGTGACCCTGGGCTGATCGCTCGCGATGACGTGATCATGGATATGGGATGAACCCGTCTCCATGCGCCGTTGGGGGGATAGGCGCGCGGAATGGTCTGCCGCCCCACGGGATACGGAGCCCAGACATGCCCATCATCATCGGCACCGAAGACAACGACACCATCGACGGCACCGCCCTCGCGGATGTCATTCTCGGCCGGTCCGGCAACGACCTGCTGCGCGGCCTGGCCGGCACCGACCGGATCGAGGGCGAGGCCGGCAACGACGAGATCGAAGGCGGCGACGGCAACGACACCCTGATCGGCGGCGGCGAGGACGACACGCTCTCGGGCGGGCTCGGCAACGATGACCTGCGCGGCGGGGACGGCAACGACCTCGCCCTCGGCGGCGCGGGCAACGACACCATCATCGACGACGACGGCAACGATACCCAGGACGGCGGCGCCGGCCGGGACCTGCTGCGCGGCGGCAAGGGCAACGACAGCCTGCTGGGCGGCGACGCAGCGGACAGCCTGTTCGGCGGCATGGACAACGACACGCTCGACGGCGGAACCGGCAACGACCAGGTCTTCGGCGAGCACGGCGACGACATGCTGCAGGGCGGCGCAGGCAGCGACCTGCTCGACGGCGGGGCGGAGCACGCCACGCTCGAAGGCGGCGCCGGGGCCGATACCCTGCGCGGTGGCGAGGGCTCCGACCTGGTCTTCGCCGGGCTCGGCAACGACATCCTGACGGGCGGTGCCGGCGACGACACCTTCCGCTTCGAGGGCCGCACCGGCTTCGACCGCATCACCGACTTCTCGGTCACCGACGACAAGATCCAGATCGCCGTCCGCGGCGTGGACGACTTCGACGATCTTCGGATCTCGACTGACAGCGACGGGAACGCCGTCGTCGCCTGGGGACCGCTCGCCGCGCCAAGCTCCGTGGTGCTGGTGGGCGTGGCGGTCAGCGCGCTGCAGACGGACGACTTCTCCTTCGGCTGACGCGGTACGACCGCCGCCAGGCGAGGGCGCGCGGGGGCGCGGGGCGCGATGCGCTCCGCGCCCTTCGCGCGTCCGGGATCAGCCGGGTGGGCGCCAGCCGCGCGCGATCGCGGCGCGCTCGGTCGTAGCGTCCATCGCCGGGGCGGCGCCGCGCCGCTCCAGCACCTCCGCCAGGAGCGGGTCCTCGCCGCTCGCGGGCGTGAACGATCCCCCGTCGCCGCCCCGCGCGACCAGGGCGGCAATCCGCCAGGGGCCCGCGGCGTCGCGGCAGGCCAGGCCGAGCATCCCCTGCAAGGCGAAGGACCGGCAGGCCCCGCCATCCGGCAGAGCATGCGTTGCGAGCAGCCGGATCGCGGTGGCATCGGCCCCGCTCGGCTGATGGTCCAGCGCCGCCGCGAGGTCCGCGCCGATGGCGCCGGGCCCGGACGGACCCTCGCCGCGCAGCATCCAGCCGCCGAACAGGCCGATCAGCACCGAGGCCGCGATCGCCATGCCACGCGCGGGGAGCCGCCGCCGCGCCGGGGCCGCCGTGATACCGGCCGCCGTGGCGGTCGGGACGCTGCCCGGAATGACCCGCATCGTCGCCGGCGTCCCTGCGCGGAGCGTCGCCAGCAGGCGCTCGGGCACGGGTTCGTCCAGCACATCGGCGAAGGCATCGCGCGCCGCCAAGAGTCCGAGGCGCAGATGACTCACGCGCTCGGCCAGGTCCGGATCCCCGG
This sequence comes from Acetobacteraceae bacterium, assembly GCA_027489135.1. Lineage (GTDB taxonomy): Bacteria > Pseudomonadota > Alphaproteobacteria > Acetobacterales > Acetobacteraceae > JAIEOP01. The sequence goes on along the minus strand of JAIYAI010000507.1, from coordinate 2,273 downwards.
CCACACGGTCCGCGACGCGCGCGGCCTCCTCGTGCGGCAGGGTGCCGTCCGCGAAGGCCATCAGGGTCTCGTCGGACATGCTCATCGCCCGCCCACCCGCTCCAATTCTGCCATCGCCCGCCCCAGGGCCAGGCGCGCCCGCGCGACGCGGCTCATCACCGTGCCGATCGGCACGCCCAGCATATCCGAGGCTTCCTGGAAGGACATGTCCTCGATGCAGACCAGTGCCAGGGCCTCGCGCTGTTCGGCGGGCAAGCGCAGCATCGCGCGCTCTACCTGGCCGAGGGCGACGCGCCACTCTGCCAGCGCCGCGCCATCCGCGCCCGGGACCGTCTCGGCCTCATCGAGCGGCAGGGCGTCGCGTTGTCGTGCGGCACCGCCGCGGTGGGTGTCGACCCAGAGATTGCGGATGATCGTGAACATCCAGGAGTCGAGGCGCGTGCCCGGCGCGAAGCGGTCCTTCATGCGCAGCGCGCGCTCGCAGGCGGCCTGGACCAGGTCGTCCGCCTCGGCAGCATTGCCGGCGAGGGCGCGCGCGAAGCGCCGCAGGCGCGGCAGCAGCGTGACCAGATCCTGACTGAAGGCGTCCACGCCCTGCTCCGCCCCCTTACCGCGCGTCCCGGCACGCCCGATATGTGACATGGCAGTAATTGGCGGGATAGCCATGGATCATGTCGCAAGAAGGGCGCGGCGGTTCACCCGCCCCGCTTTTCTGCCAGCCATCCTTGCTCTCGGCCTTGTGGTCGGGGGCATATCGCCGGCCCTCGCGGATGACGGCGATGGCGGCGGAGGAGGCGGTGGTCCCGGCGGTAGTGGCGGAGGGGCAGGAGCGGGCGGCGGCGGCGGCGGCGCTGGTGGCGATGGCGGCGGCAGCGAGACGGGGGGCGGCGTCCGCGGCTTCGATCTCGGCCCCAACCCAGGCACCAACCCGATCCGCGATGCCGGGCGCCTCGTCCGATCGATCTTCGGCGGAACCACGCCACCCGCGGTCGCCGCCGCCGCTCCGCCACCGCCGCCACCGCCTGCACCGCGGGCCGCACCACCGACCGAACTCGTCGCGCTGCAGGTCCCGCCGGCCGCGCTGCCGCAACTCCGCGCTGCCGGCTTTGCGGTGCTCGGGGAACGGCGCATCGCCGATGGCAGCCTGCTGCTGCGCCTGCGCGCACCGCAGTCCGTGGGTCCGGCCGCCGCGATCGCCCGGGTCCGCGGCCTTGCCCCCGGCGCCGTCGTGGATCGCAACCATCTCTTCCGCCCGGTCGAGGCGACTGCCCCGGCGCCGGAGGGCGCGCCGCAAGATGTAGCCGAAGCCGCCCCGCGGGCGGGTTGCACGGCGCCGCCGGCCTCGGCCGTTGCGCTGATCGATACCGCGGTCGATCCGGCGCATCCCGACCTCGCCGGCATGCGGCTGGAACGGGAGACGCTGCGCGGGGCAGGGCGCCGGCCGTCGCGCCCGATGCATGGCACCGCCGTCGCCGCACGGCTCGCACAGCTTCTGCCGGGGGGCCGGCTCGTCGCGCTCGACGCCTTCCACCTGGGGCCGGATGGCGAGGCGGCGGACGCCTTCGATGTCGCCATGGCGATCGACCGGGCCGTGGCGCTCGGCGCCGGGGTGGTGAACCTCTCCTTCGCCGGGCCGGCGAATGCGGTGGTGGCGCAGATCGGCGCGGCGGCGGCCGCGCGCGGCGCCATGCTCGTCGCCGCCGCCGGCAATGACGGGCCGCGCGCCGCGCCGCGCTACCCGGCGGCTTATCCCTGGGCGGTTGCCGTCACCGCTGTGCGACGGGATTCCACGCGCTGGGACCGTGCGCCCATCGGGGCCCACATCGCCTTCGCCGCGCATGGCGTGGATGTGCCCGTGCCGCAACGCGCCGGCGCCCCGCCACGGCTGTGGTCCGGCACCTCCTTCGCCGCACCGGTGGTAAGCGCCACTCTCGCGCTTCTGCCGCCTGGCGGGTCGGGGTCCGAGCGGGTCGAGGCCCTGGCGCGGCACGCCCGCGACCTTGGGGTGCCAGGGCGTGACACGATCTTCGGCTGGGGTCGGCTCGAGGTCGCCATGGTCTGCGCGCCCGGCACGACGCTCGTCGCCTCGGGCGGGTAGGGCAATCTCCGGTCTGCCTGCTGTGGTCGGACCGGATGCTGCTCGCCGTGGCCGGTCGTGCGCGCCCCAATCACCGGCGGAGAGCGCGACACGACAGGACACAGTGGAGGCCCATCTCCGGCGCGGATCGCGGGTCCGGTGACGCGGGCCGGCATGCTCAATCGTCGTCATCGTC
>JAIYAI010000732.1 GCA_027489135.1 Acetobacteraceae bacterium | reverse complement strand
GGCGGGCGGCGTCGGCAGGGCACATGGCGGACGGGGGCGCGCCGCGGGAGGGCAGGGGCGCCGCGCCGATGGCCCACCATGGGCCCGGATGTTGCCGCCGTATAGCAAGCACGCCGGGCGGTCGCCATGCACACCAGGCCAGAGGGCCGTCCGGCCCCGCGCCATGTCATATTGCCGGGTCCGGAATGACCGTCCGGAATGGCGCCTCTCCCGGCGGGCCGGCGGCGAAGCGCCAGATGAGCGTGCCATCGGCGCCGAGGGCGATAAGGGTGGCGCAGACCGTGCCGAATCCGCCGGTGGCGGGGACGCGCAGGGTCTCGGCGACGCTCTCCGCGTAGTCCTCATCGGCGAGCAGCGCTTCCCACGCGGACCAGTCGTCGCGCGCGGGGTCTGGATGCGACGCGGCGCGGAAGCGCGGCAGGTGGCGCCGGGTCCGCGGGCTCGTGGGATCATTGGGATCGTGCGCCGTAACCATGCTGATCCCCGCGGCGAGCGGGATCGCCACAGGCCGGCCTATCCCTGTGCCGCGCAGGAAGCTGGCACCGTGCCGATCCGCGATGACCATGTTGAAGGGGCGCCAATCCCCGGCGGGCAGGGCGGAGACCCGCGTTGCCGCTTCCCCGGCATCCGCCGCGCCGCCAAGGGCGATCAGCGGCAGTTCGCCCCGCGAACGCTTGCCCGGCGCCGGCCCGAGGCTGCCCGGCCGGTTCAGCACCGCGGCGACGACCCCCGCGGCGTTCCGGGCCATCCAGGTCCCGCCGGCGCTCCGGTCACGCCCGCCGATCAGGTCCGGATGGTGTGGCCACCATCGGCCGGGCGGATCCCAGGCGCGGTCGAGTCGTTCGTCGCGATTGGCGGCGATCAGCACGGGCCAGGCGTGACCGGGCCGATGCGAGAGGATGACGGTGCACACCGTGCTGAGACTTGCCCGACGGTGACCGCGGGGCAAGGCCGGCTGGTGAGCGGATCGTGACCGTGGGGTATGGACTGACTGTCAGCGGATGGTGACCGCGGGGCGAGGCGAGACCGTCAGCGGATGGTGACTCCGAAGCCCACGGCCGGCGGCGGCACGTAGTAGGGACGCGGCGCCACGTACACAGGAGGCGGCGCATAGTAGGGCCTCGGCGCGTAGTACACCGGCGGCGGCGGACGGTAGTAGGGCCGCGGGGCGTAGTACACCGGCGGAGGCGGCGGACGGTAGTAGGGCCGCGGCCCGTGATAGGCGTAGCCGCCGCGGTAGTAGGTATAGGCCTCGGCGGGGCCGGGCGTCAGCGCGATGCCGCCCAGGGTCGCTGCACCGGCCAGCAGGGCGATCAACAGCCGCGGAGAGCGCATGTCGTTCCTCCAGGTCGCAGTCAGGGCGGGGATCGCGTTGGCGGACCGCCCCATGGTGTTTAGATGGCAGCCAATCTTGCCGCGATCTACGGCAGAAACGCGGCGGGGTCCGGGCGCTGGCCGGGCGCCCGCTCAAGCCTCCGTGTGCAATGCTGGTCCGGGGGCCGTCGCGGGAGGAGCGCCATGGTTGCGGCCCGATGGCCGGCGCCCTGGGTTCGCACCAGCGCCGGTTCCTGGCGCCGCCGTGGCAGGGCGGGATTGCCATGGTGTCTCGGCCCGTGCAGCGCCGCATGGGGGCGGTCGGATGCCCCGCGCCGGTTGCGTCGCTCGTACGCCCTCGTCGAAAACCGCATGCCGGGGCCGGAATATCGATAGAACGGGGTTGCGAACAGATTGCGACGTATTTATCTGGCGCTGCCCGACGCTGCTCCTTTAGGACGACTGACGATGCCGGATTGGCTCTTTCCGCTTGCCCAGGTCCTGTTCATCGACATCGTGCTGGCGGGAGACAACGCCATCGTCGTCGGCATGGCTGCGGCCGGCCTGCCATCGGAACAGCGCCGCAAGGCGATCTTCTGGGGCATCATCGCGGCGACGGTGATGCGCATCGGCTTCGCCTCGATCACCGTCCAGTTGCTGCAGATCGTCGGTATCGTGCTCGCGGGCGGCATCCTCCTGCTCTGGGTCTGCTGGAAGATGTACCGCGAACTGCGCGAAGGGCATGGCGCGCACAACGATCCGGACGAGGTCGAGGCCGTGGACGGCATCGCCAGCCTGCAGGGCCAGGAGCCGGCGGCACCGAAGAAGACGTTGCGCCAGGCGATCACCCAGATCCTCGTCGCCGATATCTCGATGAGCCTCGACAACGTCCTCGCCGTGGCGGGCGCGGCGAAGGACCACCCTTGGGTTCTGGTGGTCGGGTTGGCCTTCTCGGTCGTGCTGATGGGCGTGGCCGCGACGTTGATCGCCAACCTGCTGAACAAGCACCGCTGGATCGCCTGGATCGGCCTGCTCGTCATCCTCTATGTCGCCGGCGACATGATCTGGGAGGGGACGCACGAGGTCGCCGACAAGGTGCCCGGCGCCTATGCCTTCCTGCTGCTGCCGCTGGGCTACCTGGCCCTTCCGGGCGTCTTCCCGGCCTGGCTGTGGGCCGCGGCGACACTGGGGCATGTCGTCATCTTCGCCGCGGTGGCGGCCTGGACGGTCGGCCTTGTGAATCGCGGGCGCGAGACAGGTGGCGCGGGGAGCTGAGGCCCGTTCGCGTTGATCGTCATGGGTTACGTTGCAAGACGTCAATCGCCCGGATTCTGATCCGCGCGGCGTTGCCCGGCCAGTTCCCCAGTCTGACCGGACGGGGAATTCGGCTCCGGGCTTCTGCACAAGATGGACGCGCCATAGGCATTAGATTGCCATGCCGTAAGATGTCGGCTGTCCCGCGACGACGCGGCTTCACAGTCCGGTAACCCGCCCCTACGGTGCGCCCCGCCGGCCTTCCGGCCACAGAAACGCAGCACCGACGGCTGGAGCCTGCCGCATGGACATGAGTAGCCTCATCGAGGCCTTCGACTGGGCGATCTTCTCGAAGACCCTTTTCGCCAACATCATCCTCTCCGGCGACAACGCCGTGCTCATCGGCCTTGCGGCCGCCGGCCTCCCGGAGCATCAGCGGGCCAAGGTGATCATGTTCGGCATGGTCGCGGCCGCGGTGCTGCGCATTATCTTCTCGATCTTCGCCCTGCTGCTGCTCGAGATCCCGGGCCTGGTGCTGATCGGTGGCCTGCTGCTGCTCTGGATCGCCTGGGGCTTCTACAAGGACCTCCGGGCCGAGGCGCAGAAGGAGGAGGACGAGGCCGCCGGCAAGCACGGCGGGGAGATCGCCCCGCGCTCGCTCGGCCAGGCGCTGCGCACCATCATCATCGCCGACGTCTCGATGAGCCTCGACAACGTGCTCGCTGTCGCCGGCATCGCCCGTGACAACCTGACGATGCTGATCATTGGCCTTTTCGTCTCCATCATCCTGATGGGCGTGGCTGCGACCCTGATCGCCAGGCTGCTCGAGCGCTTCAAGTGGATCGCCTATGCCGGCGTGGCGCTCATCGCCTGGATCGGCATCGAGATGTGCTGGGAAGGCGGCTGGGAGCTGAAGCAGTGGATCCTGGGCGAGGAGTTCCACCACGCCAGCCTGGTCCCCGCGCCAGCGACCATCCTGCCGGAGGGGCTTGCCCTCGGGCGTCCGGCGGCTCAGTTCCCCGCGGATGCTGGCTGACCGTCACCCCGCCCCCGTGCTCCCCTGCGGCACCACCACCCGCCGTGCCCGCGCCGCGTTGCGGCGCCCCGGCTTGGCGGGGCTGATGCTGGCCGTCCTGCTTGCCGGCTGCGCCGGCGGGCCGGATCCCGAATCGCCCGAGGCGACCACCCCCGTCCTGCTTGTTGCGCGGCTGCCGGCCGGCGTCGCGGCCTTCGAGCGCGGCCCCGCGGCGCCGCTGACCGGGCGCGATGGGATGGAGGTTCCCTTCAACACGCGGGGCGTACCCGCTGCCGCGGCGATCGTGCAGATCGTCCCGGCCACCGGCGATCCCGCCGACCCCGCCCCGGCCGAGGCCGCGCTGGCCGGTATCGTGCGGGAGACGATGCAGTCCCGCACCACGCGCCGGGTGCGTGACCGCGGCGCCCGCTTCACCCTGCCCGCGGAGGGCCCGGCCCGGGTGATCTGTGCTGAGACCGAGGGCACCCTGGGCCGCGAGCGGGTGGAGGGCCTGCTGTGCGCCGGCCGCTTCGGCGGCAGCATGGCGCTGGTCCGGGTGACCATGCCCCAGCGCAGCCCGGCGCCGGCGGATGCGCGGGCCTTTGCCTCCGGCATCGCCGTCGCCCTGGCGACGCCGCCGGCCCGGGCGTTGCGCGCCGGCACGGCACAGCCGCCGGTCGGCCCGCCGAGCCTCGGCACGTCCGGCGCGCGTTAGGGCCGGGCGCCGTGGCCGCGCCCGATCCCGCCCGCATCTTCGACCGCCGGCTGGTACGGCTGCGGCGCGATCGCGCCGCCACCGGAATCGCGGCGGTCGCCCCCGTGCTGCAGGCGGCGGCGGAGATTCTGCTCGACCGGCTCGACGACACCACGCGTCGCTTCACCCGCGCGCTCGAGATCGGCGGGCGCGGCGTGGTGGCGCCGATGCTTGCCGCGCGCGGCCTTCCCTTCGTCGTCTCGCAGGATCTGTCGCCCCGCATGGCAGCCGGGGCCGGCGGCGTTCCCGGACGGAGCGTCGCAGCGGATGAGGAGTGGCTGCCCTTCGCCCCCGGCAGCTTCGATCTCGTGGTCGCCAGCCTCGCGCTGCACTGGGTGAACGACCTGCCCGGCGCGCTCATCCAGATCCGCCGTGCGCTGGCGCCGGACGGGTTGTTCCTGGCGTCGCTGCCGGGCCTCGGCACACTCGGGGCGTTGCGCGGTGCGATGGCGGAGGCCGAGGTCGCTCTCCGGGGCGGCCTCGCGCCCCGGGTCTCGCCCTTTCCGGAACTGCGGGACCTCGCCGGATTGCTGCAGCGCGCGGGCTTCGCCCTGCCGGTCGCCGACCAGCAGGACCTGCCCCTGGCCTATCGCAGCGGCATCGCCCTGCTGCGAGACCTCCAGGCGGCGGGGGAGACGAACGCGGTTCTGGCCCGTGACGGCCGCATTCCGCCACGCGCTTTGTTTCCTGAGGCGCTGGCGCGGCTCGAGCCAGGGCCGGACGGCACGCTTGCCATGCCGCTGCCGATCCTCGTCATGACGGGCTGGGCGCCGCATGCGAGCCAGTCGAAGCCGGCGCGGCCCGGCAGCGCCAACGCCCGACTGGCCGATGCGCTCGGGACGAAGGAACTGAGCGCTGGGGAGAAGGCGGGCCGCTAGGCCGCGACCCGCGGGGCATGCGGCTGTCGCGCGCCAGACCTACCGCGGCGAAGCTTGCACCGGCCCTCCGCCGCGCGCATCCTGTGCGCTTTCCGAACCCCAGGGACAGCCGACTCCATGGAGCAGCAGGGCGGCGACTCCCGCCGTATCACCATCCACCGTCCCGAGGATTTCGAGGGCATGCGCCGCGCCGGCCGTCTGGCCGCCGAGACGCTGGACATGATCGTCGAGCATGTTCGACCTGGCGTGAGCACGGGGGAACTCGACCGTCTCTGCCATGCATTCATCGTCGCGCGAGGCGCGACGCCGGCGCCGCTGGGCTATCGTGGCTTTCCGAAGTCGATCTGCACCTCGATCAACCATGTGGTGTGCCACGGCATCCCCGGCGAGCGCGTGCTCGCCGACGGCGATGTCGTGAACATCGACGTGACCGTCATTCTCGATGGCTGGCACGGCGACACCAGCCGCATGTACGTGGCGGGCAATGCCTCGACCAAGGCGAGGCTGCTGCTCGACGTAACCTACGACGCCATGCTGAAGGGCGTCGCTGCGGTGAAGCCGGGGGCCACGCTCGGCGATATCGGACATGCCATCCAGGTCTTCGTGGAGAAGCACCGCTTCTCGGTGGTGGGCGACTTCTGCGGCCACGGCCTCGGGCGGCGCTTCCATGACCCGCCCAACGTTCTGCATTTCGGACGCCCCGGCGAGGGACCGACGTTGCGCCCCGGCATGTTCTTCACGATCGAGCCGATGGTGAATGCCGGCCGGCCGGAGGTGAAGATCCTCGATGATGGCTGGACCGCGGTGACGCGGGACCGCAGCCTCTCGGCGCAGTTCGAGCACATGGTCGGCGTCACCGAGACGGGGGTTGAGATCTTCACCCTCTCGCCCGCGGGCCAGCATAGGCCGCCCTATCACGCCTGAAGGCCGGCTGGATTGACCAGACCTTCCAAGCGGCATATGTAAATGTGAATCACATCAACAAAAGGCCTGACGATGTCGCTCGCCCCCCTCCTTGCCGCCCCGGTCGCCGTCCAGCTGCATGCAGGGGCGGCACTGGCCGCGCTGCTGCTCGGCAGCTGGCAGGTCGTCGCGCCGAAGGGCGGGCGGCGGCATCGGCTGGTGGGATGGATCTGGGCCGGGTTGATGGTGGTGGTCGCGCTCTCCTCCTTTGGGATCACTGGCGGACGTGGGGCGCTGCAGTTTTCCTGGATCCACATCATCTCCGGCGTCGTGCTGGTGATGCTGCCGCTCGGCCTGATGCATGCCCGGCAGGGGCGGATCGCGGCGCACAAGGGGCGGATGCTGGGCCTCTTCTTCGGCGCGCTCGTTGTGACCGGGGGCTTCACCCTGCTGCCGGGCCGCATCATGGGCGGCGTGGTCTTCGGCACGCCGGTCTCGACCTATGCCATGCCGCCGCGCTGACCGTTGATGTTTCGAATTTGCACTCTTTCCGCGAGTCATTCCGACACCTAAATAAATAGCGGCGGACGGAGCGGCGGCATGGGCGGAACCCCGATCAGGCGGGCGAGGGGCATGGAGGATGCGGGCGGCGGCCCGCCCGAACCGTTGCTCTTCGATGGCCTCGCCGCCCCCTGGACGCCGGCGCCCCCTGCGGCCGAGCCCGAGCCGCCGCCGGGCCATCTCGGCCACCGCGCCCGCATGCGCCAGAAACTGCTCGTGGCAGGGCCCGATGCGTTGCTCGACCACGAGATGCTGGAGATGACGCTGTTCCTGGCGCTGCCGCGGCGCGACACCAAGCCGCTCGCGCGCAGCCTGCTCGACCGCTTCGGAAGCTTTGCCGGCGCCATCGCCGCCCCGCCGGTCGAACTCCGTGCCATCGAGGGGCTCGGCGAGGCCGGCCTCGCGGCGCTGAAGACCGTGCATGGCGCGGCGCTGCGCCTGGCGCGGGCCGAGGTGCAGGACCGGCCGCTGCTGAACAACTGGGACCGGCTGATCGGCTATCTCTCGACAGTGCTGGCGCGGGAGCGGATCGAGCAGTTCCACGTGCTCTTCCTCGACACCAAGAACCGCCTGATCTCTGACGAGGCGCAGGCCCGCGGCACCGTCAACCACACCCCGGTCTATCCGCGGGAGGTCGTGCGCCGGGCGCTGGAACTGCAGGCGACGGCGCTGATCCTGGTCCACAACCACCCCTCCGGCGACCCCACGCCCTCGCGCGCCGATATCGAGATGACGGCGGAGGTGAAGGCGGCGGCCGCGGTGCTCGGCATCACGCTGCACGACCACCTGATCATCGGCAACGGGCGGCATGTCTCCCTGCGCCGGGAGGGGCTGGTCTGAACGCGGGTCGGGTCATCAAAATCGATGACCTCACCGCAACGCATCCTTCCGTGGCGCCAGGGCATCCCATATCATGAGAACGGGCGCGGCCGATGAGGGCGCGCCCCCATCCGGCCACATGGCGGAGGCGGATGATGGTTGACCCTGGCCCCTCCGGGCCGTCAGGCTGAGGACCGATGGCGCTGTCCGCGAACCCCCGCTTCCGCCCGCTCGTCGCCGCAGCCGGCCCGCTCGCCGCCGCGGCCGTCCTGTTGGTCGCCCAGCCTGCCGCGGCGC
>JAIYAI010000208.1 GCA_027489135.1 Acetobacteraceae bacterium | reverse complement strand
GGGTCATCGGCTCGATCACCGCGGGCGCTTCCAGCATGCGCTGGCACGCCGCCTCGATCCGCGCCAGCGCGGCGTCCGGCGTGCCCGCCGGCGCGAAGATGCCGGTCCAGAGGCCGAAGTTCAGGTCGAAGCCCTGCTCGCGCAGCGTCGCCGCATCGGGCAGGTCGCGCGCCCGCTGCTCGGCCAGCACGCCCACCGGGGTCAGCCCGTACTGCTTCACCAGGTTCGCCTCGGCGATCATCAGCACCACCGTGCCCTGCGCCATCGCCATCACGGCGTCGCCGGAGCCGCGGAAGGGGATGTGGTTGAAGGTCACCCCGGCCTGCCGCTCGACCGCCGAGAGCGCGAGATGCCCCATGCCGCCCGGCGAGGAGACCACCGGCACGCCGCCCGGCTGCGCCCGCGCCCGCGCCACCAGATCCGACATGCTGCGGATGCCGCTGCCCGGCGGCGACATCGCGACGGAGGGCGCGTTCGCCACCATGCAGACCGGCGCAAGCTGGTCCGCGCGGTAGGGCGTGGCGGGCCGGTAGCTCGGCATCAGGGCGATCGGGTTCGGGGAGGTCAGCAGCAGCGTCTGCCCATCGGGCCGGGCACGCACCACCTCCGCCGTGCCGATCGTGCCGTTGGCGCCGCCGAGGTTGCGGATGATCACCTGCGTGCCCAGCACCTCCGCCATCACGGGCTGGATGATGCGGCCGATGATGTCGGTGCCGCCGCCGGCGGGCCAGGGGATGAGGATCTGCACCTGTGCGTGGGCTGTCCGCCCGAAGGCCAGGCACAGCAGGGCAGCCAGCAGGATGCGCGGCATCGTTGTCCTCCCAAGCTCTTGCTTGGCCGGAAGGCTACGGACTCCGCGCGCTCTCCTTCAACGGAATTCGGCGGCCTGCTGCAGCGCGAAGACGCGCAGCGCGCTGGCCAGCGGCACCACGGCATCGGTGCGCGCCGCGTCCACCTCCGCGATCAGCGCCGCCAGGCTGAGGTCCCGCGCCTGCGCCACGCGCTCCAGCGCCGCCCAGAATTCGGGCTCCAGCGCGATGGAGGTGCGGTGGCCGGCGAGCGAGACGCTGCGCTTCTGCAGGTGCCTCATCCGCCGCCATCGAGCGTCGCGCCGGGCTGGGTCATGTCGTCCGGACGGACCCAGCGGTCGAAATCCTCCGGCGTCACGAAGCCAAGCTGCTGCGCCGCATCCTTGAGCGTCAGGTTCTCCGCCAGGGCCTTCTTCCCGATGGCCACCGCCTTGTCGTAGCCGATGCGCGGGTTGAGCGCCGTCACCAGCATCAGCGACCGCGCCAGGTTCTCCGCGATGCGGGCCCGGTTCGGCTCCAGCCTGTCGACCATGTTGTGGGCGAAGCTCTCCGCCGCATCGGCCAGCAGGGTCGCGGATTGCAGCACGGCCTGGATGATCACGGGCTTGAAGACGTTGAGCTGCAGGTGGCCCTGCATGCCCGCCACCGTCACCGTCGTCGTGTTCCCCATGACCTGGGCGCAGACCATGGTCAGCGCCTCGCACTGGGTCGGGTTGGTCTTGCCCGGCATGATGCTGGAGGAGAGGCCGTCCGCCGGCACCACCAGCTCCCCGATCCCGCTGCGCGGCCCGCTGGCCAGCAGGCGGATGTCGTTGGCGATCTTGGTCAGCGACACCGCCAGCACGTTCATCGCGCCCTGCAATTCCACGAAGACGTCATGCGCCGCCATGCCCTCGAACTTGGAGGGGTTGGGCACGAAGGGCAGGCCGGTGCGCGCCGCGACGATCTCGCAGAAGACGCGGTCGAAGTCCGGGTGGCGGTTCAGCCCGGTGCCGACCGCCGTGCCGCCCTGCGGCAGCACGAGGAGGCGCGGCATCACGTCCCGCAGCCGGTCCACCCCCAGCGCCACCTGGCGCGACCAGGCGTCCAGCTCCTGCCCCAGGGTCATCGGCACCGCGTCCATCATGTGGGTGCGGCCGAGCTTGACGATCCCGCCCCATTCGCTGGCGCGCCGCGCCAGGCTGTCGCGCAGCACCAGCAGTGCCGGGATCAGGCGGCCCTGCACGGCCTCGGCGGCGGCGAGGTGCATCACGGTCGGGAAATTGTCGTTCGACGACTGGCCCCGGTTCACATGGTCGTTCGGATGCACCGGCTTGCGCGATCCCAGCGGGTGGCCGAGCAGCGCGTTGGCGCGGTTGGCGATCACCTCGTTGGCGTTCATGTTGGTCTGGGTGCCGGAGCCGGTCTGCCAGACCGGCAGCGGGAAGTCGGCGTCGCGCAGCCCGTCCGCGATCTCCTGCGCCGCCTGCCGGATCGGCCCGGCCAGGTCGGGCGCGAGTTCACCAAGCCGCTCATTGGCCTCCGCGCAGGCCCATTTGTGCAGGCCGAGGGCGCGGATCAGCCGCGGCGGGAAGCGCTCCGTACCGATCGCGAAGAGGCGCCGCGCACGCTCCGTCTGCGGGCCCCAGATGCGGTCGGCGGGGATGTCGATGGTGCCGAGGCTGTCTGTCTCGGTGCGGGTCGGGCCGGTCATGGCCGCCAGCCTATCACGCCAGGGGCCATGCCGGGCTTGCCGCCGCGATCACATCATGCGACCCCCAGGCATGAGCTTTGCCGATCCGCGCCGGGGCGACATCGAGGACGACGCCTCCTCCACCGCGCGGCACAGCCTGCTGTCCCATGCCGGGACCATGCTGCTGGACACCAGCCTGCCGAAGCTCGCGCTGGCGATGGTGCAGGCGCTGGTCATTCCCGGCATCGTGCTGGGTGCGGCGCCGGTGGCGGCACTGTGGTTCCTGCAGCATGTCTGGCAGCGCCTCTCGTCGGAGGCGACCTGGCTCTCCCTGCTCGCCTTCCTGGCGGTGGACGCGCTGCTGATCTGGCGCTTCGGCCCGCGGCTGTTCCGCTGGGTGGAGCGCGACTTCTGGGCGCTGAACGCGGCGCTGGTGCAGCCCCTGTTCATGGCGACGCGGGAAGCCGTGCGGCAGGTGCTGGAATCGCGCCTGGGCGTGGCGCCGGATGCGGAACGCCTGGCCGGCGTGCGCCGCCGGGCCGGGCTGCTGGCGGGGCTTGTGATCGCGGGCCTTGCGGTGATGGTGGTGCTGGCGGTCGGGCCCTGGCCCCGGGTCTTCGGGCTGATGCGCGACATCACGGACCTGCCGCGCTTCGCCACCGACGCCCTCGGCAACGGCATCTGGGCGGTGGCGGCCTATCTCGCCATCGCGGCGCCGGCCTGGTCGCTGGGGGAGGCCATCGCCGGCACGCCACGCGACATGGACATGCCGGCGGCCGGCGTGCCTGCCCGCTGGCGCGTCGCGCACCTCTCGGACATCCACCTGGTGGGCGAGGCGCATGGCTTCCGCCTGGAATGCGGCCGCGACGGGCCCCGCGGCAACGGCCGCTTCGACGCGGCGCTGGCGGCGCTGGAGCGCGACCTGCCCGACCTGGTGCTGATCACCGGCGACATCACCGATGCCGGGCGCAACGCGGAGTGGATCGCCTTCGAGGAGGCGATGCTGCGCCACCCGTCGCTGCGTTCCCGCACGCTGATCCTGCCCGGCAACCACGACGTGAACATCGTCGACCGCGCCAGCCCGGCGCGCCTGGAACTGCCGACCGCGGCGGGGCCCTGGATCCGGCGCCTGCGCTGCCTCGCGGCGATCGAGGCGCTGCAGGGCGGCCGCGTGCGGGTGATGCGGGACGGGCGGATCGGCCCGACGCTGTCGGACTGGCTGGCGGCGGAGGGGCGCGGCGCGGCGATGGCGGCCTTCCTGGACGATGGCCGCCGTCCGTCACGCCAGGCGCCGCATCCGAGGGAGGTCTGGGCCGGCGCCTTCCCGATGGTGGTGCCGCCGGAGGCGCCGGAGGGGCTCGGCGTCCTGCTGCTGGATTCCAACGCGCAGACGCATTTCTCCTTCACCAACGCGCTCGGCATCCTGCCGGCGGCGGAGATGCGGGATGCGGAGCGGGCGATGGCGGCCTACCCCCAGGCGCGCTGGCTGGTCTGCCTGCATCACCACCTGGTGGAGTATCCGCGGCGCGGGGTGAAGCTGGCGGACCGCATCGCCACGGCGCTGACCAACGGGCACTGGGTGGTGTCGCGGCTGAAGCGGCAGGCGGCGCGCTTGGTGGTGCTGCACGGGCACCGGCACACGGACTGGTCCGGCACGGCGGCTGGGGTGCGGATCCTGTCGGCACCCTCCCCGGTGATGGGGGAGGGGTATTTCTGGGTGCAGGAATTCGCGCCCGTCGATGGCGGGCTGGCGTTGGTCGGGCGCGCGCGCGTCCAGGTTCAGGGGGAGTAGGACGAAACCTCGATCAGGTTGCCCTCCGGATCGCGGCAATAGACCGACCCCATCGCCCCGAGCGCGCCCTGGCGGGTCACGGGCCCCTGCTCGATCGTCACGCCGCAAGCATGGAACTGCCCGACGATCTGGTCGACGCTGACGGCGACGATGAAGCAGAGGTCCTGGGTGCCGGGGGCGCAGGTGCGCGCGGCGATCCACTCCTCCTGCGTCGCGTCGACGGGGCGGAGGTTGATCTTCTGCCCGCCGAATTTCAGCGCGGTGCGGGCGGGCTTGCCGAAATCCTCCCGCTCCATGCCGAGCACGCGCTGGTACCAGGAGGCCATGACCTCGAGGTCGGCGCAGTTGATGACGAGGTGGTCGAGACGATCAACCGCGAAGCGCATCAGGCGGACCCCTTGGGCAGCTTGGCCGTCACCTCGATCTCGATGCGCATGGCATCGGTCTGCAGCCCGGCATGGATGAGGGTGGAGGTCGGCCGCGCCTTGCCGAGATAGTGCTTCACCACCGGCCAGACCGGCTCCCAGTCCTTGCGGTCCGGCACGATGAACAGCACGCGCACCACGTCGTCGAGCGATACGCCGGCCTGGGCGAGCGCGGCGGCGATGTTCTCGAAGCACTGCTTCGCCTGGGCGACGACGTCGTCGGCGATGGTCATGGTCTTGTAGTCGTAGCCGGTGGTGCCGGAGACCCAGACGTAATCGCCGTCCACGACGGCGCGGGAATAGCCGATCTCGTCCTCGAAGCGGGAGCCGGAGGAGATGTGGATGCGGGTCATCA
The DNA here is from genome assembly GCA_027489135.1 of Acetobacteraceae bacterium. Lineage (GTDB taxonomy): Bacteria > Pseudomonadota > Alphaproteobacteria > Acetobacterales > Acetobacteraceae > JAIEOP01. The sequence continues at coordinate 134 of JAIYAI010000208.1, read as the reverse complement.
CTCAAGCCCCTCGTAGAAATCATTCCCCTTGTCATCGACGACGATGAAGGCCGGGAAGTCCTCCACCTCGATCCGCCACACCGCCTCCATGCCGAGTTCCGGATACTCCAGAACCTCGACCTTGCGGATGCAGT
>JAIYAI010000149.1 GCA_027489135.1 Acetobacteraceae bacterium | reverse complement strand
GTCCGTGCCCAGCAGGCGCGCGCGGATCGAGGTGTTGTCCTGCAGGATGACGTTGATCTCGTCCGCGCCCTCGATGACGTGGTTGTTGGTCACCACGATGCCGGCGGCGTCGATGATGAAGCCGGAGCCCAGCGACTGGGCGCGGCGCGGGGTGCGCTGCTCCGGCCCCTGGCCCTGCGGTCCCTGCCCCTGGGGGCCCTGGCCGGGGCGGTTGCGGTTGAAGAAGTCGCGGAAGAATTCCTCGAAGGGACTGCCCGGCGGGGCCTGCGGCATCTCCGGCGCGTCGGGTCGGTTGCCGCCACCGGGGCCGCCGCCTGGACCACCGCGGGCGCCCACGTTCTGGGTGGTGGAGATGTTGACCACCGCGGGCAGAAGCTGGCGGGCCAGGGGCCGGAAGCTGGACGGCGCGTCGCGCATCGGCGCCGGGGCGGGCGCGGTCTGCGCCGTGCCGCTGGAGGGCGGCGGGGCCGGCAGAGCGGGCGTGGTCGGCGCCGGGGCCGCCTGCTGCGCGCCCGCCGGCCCGGCAAGGACCAGGCTGAGGCCGGCAAGGGCGGTCAGGGCAGTACGGCGCAGGGTCTGGTGGCGCATCTCGGATCCTTGGGGGAGCGCGGGCTGAGGCGCGGCAGGCGGAGGCAGCACGCCCCCGCCCGAGTACCGAACGCCTACTTCGCCACGACCGTCGCACTGCGCAAGGCCCGCATGCGCGAGGCCCTGGGTGCCCGGGTTACGGATTGGCCATGGCTCCGCCGCACCGCCTCACTGAGTGGCGGTCGCCGGGGCCGGGGTGGCCGGCGCCGCAAGGGCGGGGGCCGGGGTGGCCGGCGCCGCAAGGGCGGGGGCCGGGGTGGCCGGCGCCGCAAGGGCCGGGGATCGGGCCGTGGGCGCGGCCGCCGCGGGGGCGGGACGAGCCGCGGCCGCGCCGGGCTGCGGGATGGTCCGGAAGTAGCGGAAGAAGTCGCTGTCCGGGCTCAGCAGCAGGCGCGCGTCGCCATCCGCGAAGGCTTCCCGCCAGGCCTGCATGGTGCGCCAGAACTGGAAGAACTCGGGGTCCTGCTGGAAGGCCTCGGCGAAGATGCGGATGGCGGTCTGCTCGCCCTGGCCGCGCAGGATCTCGGCCTGGGACTGGGCTTCGGCCAGCAGCACGGTGCGTTCGCGCTCGGCGCTGGCGCGGATGCGCTGCGCCTGCTCGGCGCCCTGGGCGCGCTCCTCGCGGGCGACGCGCTCGCGTTCGGACTGCATGCGCGAGAGGATGGCCTGGGTGTTCTCGTCCGGCAGGTCGGCACGGCGGATGCGGACATCCGTCACCTCGATGCCGAAGCTCCGCGCTTCCTGGTTCACGCGGGTGCGGATCTCGCCCATGATCCGCGCACGATCGGCGGAGAGCACGGACAGCAGCGGCTCGTTGCCGAGCGTGTTGCGCAGCGCCGAGGAGACGATCGGGCCGAGGCGCAGGCGGATGCCCTGCTCCGTCGCGCCGACGGTCTGGTAGAAGCGCAGAGGGTCGGTGATCCGGTACATGGTGAAGGTGTCCACCACGAGCCGGCGCTGGTCCCCCAGGATCACCTCCTGCCCCGGCGCCGGGTAGTCCAGCAGCCGGCGGTCGAAGGTGATGACGGTCTGGATGAACGGGATCTTCCAGGCGAGACCCGGGTCGCGGATCACCCGGATCGGCTCGCCGAACTGGGTAATCAGCACCTGCTGCGTCTGCTGCACAGCGAACAGCGCGCTGACGGCGACGAAGGCGGCGACGAGGAGGCCGGCGCCCCCGATGATGAGGCGGTTCATCGCGGCATCCCCGGGCGGCTGGCCGGCGGGGCGAGCGCCGGTGCCCCCGCCCCGCCCGGCGTCAGGCTCGGGCGCTGCGGGTTGGGGTTCGGGCGCGGCGGATCGCCGAGGTTGAGGAACGGCACCATGCCCTGCAGCCGGTCATCGACCAGCAGTTTCGGATTGCGCCGCAGGATCTCCTCCATCGTCTCGAGGTAGAGGCGCTGCAGGGTCACGTCCTTGGCCTGCTGGTAGGCCGAGAGCACCTGGGTGAAGCGCTGTGCCTCACCCTTGGCGCGGGCTTCCTGGCTGTCGCGGAAGCCCTGGGCTTCCTGGACCATGCGCTCGGCCTCGCCGCGCGCGCGGGGGATGATGTCGTTGCGGTAGGCCTCGGCCTCGTTGCGCTGACGCTCCCTGTCCGCCGCGGCGCGCTGCACGTCGCGGAAGGCCTCGATGACCGCGCCGGGTGGGTCGACCTTCTGCAACTGCACCTGCGTGATGGCCACGCCTGCCTTGTACTGATCCATGATGGCCTGGATGCCGGCGCGGACCTTGTCCTCGATGTCGCCGCGGGCTTCGGTCAGGGCGGGCTGGATCGGCGTGCGGCCGATCACCTCGCGCATCACGCTCTCGGCCACCCACTTGATCGTGTCGACCGGGTTGCGCGTGTTGAACAGGAAGTCGCCGGCGTCGCGGATGCGCCAGCGCACCACGAAGTCGATGTCGATGATGTTCTCGTCGCCCGTCAGCATCATCGATTCCTCGATCACGTCGCGAGCGGAGACGTTGCGCGTCTGCACCGCGTCGGTCGGGCGGAAGCCGACGAAGACGAGGTTCTCGGTCGTGACGCGCGGCGTCAGGACCGATTCGATGGGCCAGGGGAGGTGGTAGTTCAGGCCGGGCTGGGTCGTGCCGATGAATGCACCGAAGCGCAGCACGACGCCCTGCTCGTCCGCCTGCACGCGGTAGAAGCCGGAGGCGCCCCACAGCGCGAGGGCGATCGCGGCCAGAATGCCGAGACCCTTGCCACCGCCGCGGACGCCGCCGCCGGGGATCATCCGGCGCACCCAGTCCTGTGCCTGGCGGATCAGATCATCGAGATCGGGGGCACCACCGCCCCCGCCACCGCCGCCGCTGGGTCCACGATTGCCGCCCGGCGGGGGCGGCGCGCCCCAGGGGCCACCGCCGCCCGGACGCGGATTGCCCCAGGGGCTGGGACCGCCACTGTTCATCGGCATGGGGCGGTATTTCCCTCGTGACGCATCGAACCTGACGACCTCCGCTGGCCCCGCGGGGGACCGAAACTGCAAACTCCTGGCGCCGCAACCCCACCGCGCGGACGCGGGGGTGGATACGGCTCGCCCGGCCGGCCATATGGCACGGCGCCGGGCGGCTGTCGTGCCCCTGCCTGAGCCCCCGGGCGGCGAGGCCTTTCGGGATCGATGGCTGGAAGACCTGCTGGAGGGCCGGCGGGGCCGGGCGTCCGGACCGCACTGCCCTCGCGGGTTCCGGCCATATTGTCGGGTAGGGCGGTCTTTTCAAGCGATAGGCGAACGCCGCAAGGGGAGTGTTTCCGGGCCATGGGTGAGAGTTTGCAGGCGGCGGTGGAGCAGGCGTTGCGCGGCGTGCGCGATCCCGCCACGGGCCGCGACGTGATGGCAGCCGGGATGGTACAGGGGCTGACGGTGCGCGACGGCCTCGTGCATTTCGCGCTGGAGGTACCGCGCGAGCGGGCGCGCGAGATGGAGCCTTTGCGCGACGCTGCGGAGAAGGCCGTCGCCGCCCTGCGCGGTGTCCTGAGTGTGACCTGCGTGCTGACCGCGCACCGCGCGGAGATGGGGCCGAGGCCGGGCGGCGCGGGCCGCGCCGGGCCGGCGCCGCATGCGCACCCACATGCCCATGGCGGGGGCGGGCCGAAGGCGGCCGGGGGACAGGGTCCGATGCTGCTGCCGGGGGTGAAGCACATCGTCGCCGTCGCTTCCGGCAAGGGCGGCGTCGGCAAGTCGACCACCGCGGTGAACCTGGCGGTTGCGCTGGCGGCCCAGGGGCTGCGGGTCGGGCTGCTGGACGCCGACATCTACGGCCCCTCCCTGCCGCAGATGCTCGGCGCGCGGGAGAAGCCCGATGTGCGGGACAAGACGATCCTGCCGATCCGCCGCTGGGGGCTGCTGGCGATGTCGATCGGCTTCCTGGTCGATGCCGACACGGCGATGATCTGGCGCGGCCCGATGGTGATGGGGGCTCTCGAGCAGATGATGGGCCAGGTCGCCTGGGGCGATCTCGACATCATGGTGGTGGACATGCCGCCCGGCACCGGCGACGCGCAGCTGACGATGAGCCAGCGCGTGCCGCTGGCCGGGGCGGTGATCGTCTCGACGCCGCAGGACGTGGCGCTGATCGACGCGCGGCGCGGCGTGAAGATGTTCGAGAAGGTGAACGTTCCGGTCCTCGGCCTGATCGAGAACATGAGCTTCTTCTGCTGCCCCAATTGCGGCCACCGGTCCGACATCTTCGGGCATGGTGGCGCGCGGGCGGAGGCGGAGCGGATGGGCGTGGAGTTCCTGGGCGAGCTGCCGCTGAAGCTGGCGATCCGGGAACTGGCGGATGCCGGCAGCCCGATCGTCGCGGAGCGACCGGAGAGCGAGGAGGCCGCGGCCTATCGCGCCATCGCGGCGCGGCTCTGGGACAAGCTGCAAGGCGTGCCCGCGAAGGCGGGGCCGCGGATCGTCATCGAGTAGGTGCTTTGCAGGTGCCGCGCAGGGTGTAGGCTCGGGGCATCCAAGAGGGAGGGATGCCCCGATGCTGTTCGGCGCCTCGATGTTCGTCACCGACTATTCCATCACGCCCACCGCGATCGGGCAGGCGCTGGAGGAGCGCGGCTTCGAATCCTTCTGGGCGCCGGAGCACAGCCATATCCCGCTCTCCCGCCGCTCCCCATGGCCCGGCGGGGGCGAGCTTCCCAAGCGCTACTACGACTGCATGGACCCCTTCGTGTCGCTGTCCTTCGCGGCCGCGGCGACCAAGCGGCTGATGCTCGGCACCGGGGTCTGCCTGGTGAACCAGCGCGACACCATCCAGACCGCGAAGCTGGTGGCGACGCTGGACCAGCTTTCGGGCGGGCGGCTCCTCTTCGGCATCGGCATCGGCTGGAACGCCGAGGAGATGGAGAACCACGGCACCGTCTTCGCCACCCGCGCCAAGCTGGTGCGCGAGCGGATCGAGGCCATGAAGGAGATCTGGACGAAGTCGAAGCCCGAATACCACGGGGAGTTCGTCAACTTCGACCCGATGATGACCTGGCCGAAACCGGTGCAGAAACCGCACCCGCCGGTGATCGTCGGCGGCGGCTTCCCGCAGGGCGCCCGCCGCGCGCTGCGCTACGGCAATGGCTGGATCCCGATCACCGGCCGCGCGCCGGTGCACGAGGCGCTGGCGAAGTTCCGCGAGATGGCCAAGGAGATGGGCCGCGACCCGGCCGAGGTGCCGATCACCGCCTTCGCTACACCCGAGGATGCCGAGGAGATCAAGCGCCTCGCTGATCTCGGCGTGCAGCGCGTAGTCGTCTCGCTGGAGAGCGAGAAGGCGGACACGATCCTGCCGGTGCTGGACCGCTGGGCGGCCCTGATGCGGCAGGTGGGGTAAGCGGGGCGGGGGGCCGCAACAGCGGCCTCCCGCGCGCCGCCCCCTAATGCGCCGCGTCGTCCTCGTCCGGGACCGCAGGCGCCGGCGGCCCGGCGGCCAGCAGCGCGAGGATGACGGCAAAGCCGACCTCGGCGAGCGCATCGGGGCCGGGGGGCTCAGGCTCTGTCTCGGGATAGCGGCTGAAATCCATCGGGAAGAGGGTCGCCCGTTCCGGAAACCAGGTGCGACGGACCCTTTCGTTCGAAGCGCTGGCACGCGCCAGGAAGGCCTCGGCCTCCGCCCGCGTCGGCAGCAGGCCGGGCCCGGTGAACTGCGCATCCAACGCCGCGATCAACCGGGGCAAGTTCGGTAGGGTGCGGAAATTCTCGCCAACAGCACCGGCGCGCCGGGCGTACTCGGCGAAGCGGGCGAGGAAGAGTTGCGCCTCCGGCCGCAGCGACGCGTTGCGCTCCACAACCGGCGGCGTCGCATCGGCGGGCACCGGGATACCGGCGGTCTTCAGGAAGTCGGCGACCACGTCACCACCCGGGAACTCGCTCCGCAGGAACAGGCGCGGGCGGAGTGCGGCGCGGCCGAAAACCCCTTCCCAGGCGCTGAGGAGCGCCAGGTAGTTCTTCGGCCGTCCACCAAGCGGCCAGGTGCGGCCGGTCTCGCCGGTGCGCAGGGTAGTGGAGAAGCGGCTGACCGCATGCTCGTCCTGCCGCCGCAGGTAGACGACGATGCGGAACGTGCTGGCATGGCGGTCGAGCAGCGCCTTGATCGCCGCGATGCTGGACGCGGTGGCGAGGCGTGCCCCGAAGGCCTCGCTGCTGAAGACCAGCGTATGGATGGAGGCGGGCAGCGCGGCCAGTTCCTCCTCGAACCGCCGGATCATCTTCCGTGGCGCGGTGCCCTCGGCGATGCGCGCCAGGCGCTCGTGGTTGGTGCGCCCGAGCGTCGCCGGCACGCAGATGCCGGCGCGGCCGAGCGCGGCGCGGTTGGCGTCGAGCCAGGCCTGGATCGAGGAACTGCCGGTCTTGGTGACACCGAGGTGCAGGATGGCGGTGCGGGCGGTCATGCCTGACACCATGGGCAGACCGACCACAAAACGAAAGGGGCGGACCTTGCGGCCCGCCCCCCTCTATTCCCCTGGGTTTCCCCTGGAAGGCTGGATCAGAAGTCCATGCCGCCCATGCCGCCCATGTCGCCACCCGGGCCACCGGCCGGAGCGGACGGCTTCGCCGGACGCTCGGCGACCATCGCCTCGGTGGTGATGAGCAGCGCGGCGACCGAGGCCGCATCCTGCAGCGCCGTGCGCACGACCTTGG
>JAIYAI010000291.1 GCA_027489135.1 Acetobacteraceae bacterium | reverse complement strand
TCTCGCGCTCGCGCTGGCGCGGCACCACGTGATCCAGCGGGTGCGCCTCGGCGGGCAGCGGCAATACGCGGAAGCCCTGGCCAGCGCCGGCACGGCCGAACCCCGCCTCGGCCGCCTCGCCGCGCGCATCGGCGCCGCCCCCGAGGCGGACTGGCGGATCGAGACCATGGCCGAGGCCGCGTCCTGCGCCCCGCGCAGCCTGACGCGCCTGTTCCGCCGCCACCTCGGCGTCAGCCCGGCGGAGTTCGTGGAACGCGTGCGCCTCGACGCCGCGCGGCGCCTGCTGCTCGACAGCGCCGCGCCGATCGAGGCGGTGGCGCGCCAGGCCGGCTTCGGCACGCTGCGCCGGATGGACCGCGCCTTCGCCCGCGCCCTCGGCACCACCCCGCGCGATTTCCGCGCGCATTTCCGGACAGCCCAATCCCAGACGGCCCAATCCCGGACAGAAGGAGTTCCCGCATGACGATGCAGATCGGTTTCGTGCTGTTTCCCAATCTCACGCAGCTCGACTTCACGGGCCCGCTGCAGGTGCTGCACCGCATGCCGGACAGCAAGGTGCACATCCTGGCCAAGACGAAGGATCCGGTGCCGTCCGACTGCGGGCTCGGCCTGGTGCCCACCGGCACCTTCGCCGAGGCGCCGCAGCTCGACCTGATCTGCATCCCCGGCGGCTTCGGCGTCGCCGGCGCCATGGCGGATGACGAGACCGTCGCCTTCGTGAAGCGCCAGGCGGAGGGCGCGCGCTGGGTGACCTCCGTCTGCACCGGCGCCTTCCTGCTCGGCAAGGCGGGGCTGCTGCAGGGCAAGAAGGCGACGACGCACTGGGCCTATGTCGACATCCTCGACATCTGCGGCGCCGAGCCGACGCGCGGGCGCATCGTGCGCGACGGCAAGCTGATCACCGCCGGCGGCGTGACCAGCGGCATCGATTTCGGCCTGAGCGTGCTGGCCGAGGTCGCCGGCGCCGAAGTGGCGCAGGCCGTCCAGCTCGGGATCGAGTACGACCCGGCGCCGCCCTTCGACGCCGGCCATCCCTCGCGCGCGCCGAAGGCGATCGTCGAGAAGTCGGAGGCGCGCTACGCCACAGCGCGGCAGGGCTACCGCGACGCCATGGCGGCCTGATACCCGGCGGACGAGGTTCCAACCTGCGGCCTGCGCAGCAGGCCGGGGCCGCGACTGCGGCCCGCCGCCAGGGCGGCGAGCCAAGCGAAGCGCCGGCGCTTGAGGGCACGAAGGTGGACCCTTCGTGCGCTGCGCATGACGCGGCCTCAGCGCCCCGGCACGTCCTTCACCAGCGTCACCAGGGACGCGACCAGCGGCAGCATCTCCGCGACCGGCACGGGCAGGCGTTCCGCGGGCATGGTGATGCTGTCGAGGTAGCGCCCGCGCTCGGTGTAGAGCGCGAGTTCCAGGTCCTCGCCGGTGATGGTGGCGCGGCAGACGATGTCGTCGCGCCCGGCCTCCTGCCGGCCGACGGCGATGAAGTCCTGGATCTCCTCGATCCCGCCGGCCTGTTCCTCCGCCTCGTCGAGGAACTCGGCGATCTCCGCACCGGCCTCCGACGGCGGCACGATCGCCAGCGGCACGCAGTTGCCGAGCCGCTCGAAGGTCGTGGCGCGCCAGGCGTCGAAGCGGAGCGCGGCGGCCTCCTCGACCGCTTCCGCGTCCTCCTCCTCCGGCAGCCCGCCGCGGGCGGCGATGGCGTCCCAGGTGGGGATCTCCCAGTCGAGCTGCAGGCCGAGCAGCACCGCGAAGCCGCGGCTCTGCAGCAGGTCGGTGTCGCCGGGCGGCAGGTCCGCCGGCTCCTCCCCCGCGACCAGCGCCAGCAGCACGCGCCGCAGCGCGGTGGGGGAGAGGGCGGCGATCGCCTCCGGGTCGCGCCAGTCCGCGAGGAAGCGGATCTCGAAGTCCGCCGGCACGGCGCCGGAGGCGACCAGGCTCTCCCCCAGCGCCACGGCGTCGGGCAGCGCGTCGGTCTGCACCGCGACCGGCAGCGCGACCAGCGCGGCCCAGCCGGAGGGGCCGATCGCCGCCGCCTCCGCCACCGCCAGCAGCTCGGCCTCCAGCTCGGCCGCTGCCTCCTCGCCCTCCGCATCGGTCAGCTTGCGGAGCGCGAGGTCGAGCACGTCGTCCCGCCCCGCCGCGACCAGCGCACCGGCGAGGTCCTCGAAACCCGGATCGTCCTCGGCGGCGAAGGCGCGCAGCAGGCGGTCCGCGACCGGCCCCGGCGCGCGGCCCAGCGCGGGCGGCTTCGCCTTGGGCGGCGGCGGGATGTTCAGCAGCCGGTGCGCCTCCGCCCCGCGGATCAGCCCGCCGCGGTCGACCCAGCCGAGCCGCGTCGCGGGCTCGTCCGGCCGGTCCTGCAGCCAGCGGCGGAGCGCGGCGCGCTGCGCCACCTGCACGACGATCTCCACCCCCGCATCGGCGAGTTCCGCGGCCACCGCGCGCGTCACCGCGGCCGAGGTCGCAAGGTCCGGCCCGCCGGGGCGCAGCAGGTCCTGCGTATCGGGATCGGTGACGAGGGTGAGGAGGACGCTGTCGAGATCGGGGGCGACCTTCCGCGCAAGGGCCAGGGCGGCCTCGACGGGGTCGCCCTGGCTGGCGGGGCTGCGCGGCATCATGGGGGTTCCGATGGCTGGCCCGGGGTATGCGGCGGCGCGGCGCGCGGCTCAACCGCTTTGCGGGGCGCGGGAGTATCCCTCCGGCGCCGCCCGGCCCGGAAGTGTTTCCGTTCGATCACGCGGTCACCTAGCCTCGACTTCGGGACGAAACGACGAGGACCGGGACCATGCCGACGCCGACCTATGGCTTCTATGGGGGCAGCTGGCCCGCGACCGACAGCGCGACGGTCTACCTGAGTGCCACAGGCCCCGGGGGCGGGGTGCGGTCGCGCATCTTCTGGGGCGACGGGCAGACGCTGGATGCCTTCCTGCTCGGCTCCCCGCCGATGATCCACGACTATGCTGGCAGCGACGGAATCGACGACGCCTTCCGGATCAGCGTGGTCTGGCTCGACGACCGGACGGTGCGGGAGAGCCTGACCGCCTGGTTCGACTTCGCCAATACCGAGGCCCGGCTGCATCGCGGCACGGCGCTCGACGACCTGATGGTCGGCGGCAGCGGCAACGACAGCCTCTTCGGCGGGAACGGCGAGAACCGCCTGCTCGGCAATGCCGGCGACGACAGCCTGGCGGGCGGCGCGGCGCGCGACCTGCTCGGTGGCGGCGACGGCGCGGACCGGCTGGTCGGCCAGGGCGGCAACGACGAGCTCTCCGGCGACGACGGGGCGGACAGCCTTTTCGGCGGCGCCGGTGACGATGCGCTCGCCGGCGGGGTGGGCGACGACCTGCTCCTCGGCGATGCCGGGCGCGACCTGCTCTCGGGCGGGCTCGGCGCCGATCTGCTGCGCGGCGGCGCGGAGAACGACACCGCGACGGGCGGCGAGGCGAACGATACCCTCCGCGGCGAGGACGGCAACGACAGCCTGGCTGGGCAGGACGGCGCGGACAGCCTCGTCGGTGGCGAGGGCAACGACAGCCTCGACGGCGGCCAGGGCGACGACGTGCTGCTCGGCGGTGGTGGCAACGACGTGGTCACCGTCTATGGCTTCGGCTTCGATACCGTCGATGGCGGCGCCGGCGACGACCGGATCGGCTTCTCCGGCATCGGCGGCGCGCTGCTGAAGGGCGGCGAGGGCAACGATTCGATCGCGGCGAGCGGCCAGGGCCCGGTCACGCTGCGCGGCGGCGCGGGCAACGACACGCTCTTCACCTACGGCACCTCGCAGGCCCCGCTCTACGGCGACGCCGGCGACGACCTGCTGCTGGGCGCGTCGAACAACGACAACCTTCTCGGCGGCGAGGGGGCGGACACGCTGGCGGGCGGGATCGGCCGGGACCGGCTGACCGGCGGCGCGGGGGCCGACCTGTTCGACTACGGGTCGCGCCGGCAGGGGCTCGACATCATCGTGGATTTCGAGACGGGGATCGACAGCATCCGCCTCGCGCCGATCGACGGCGCGGCCTTCGGTGCGGACCGCTTCATCGCGGGCGTGGCACCGGCGGCGCCGGCGGATGGCGGCCCCTATATCCTGTACGACACCGCGACGGGGCGGCTGCAGGTGGACTGGAACGGGCCCGGCCTGCCGGGGCTGGAAAACCTGGCGCTGCTGGTCGGCGCGCCGGTGCTGGTCTTCACCGATTTCGTCTTCGGTTGAGCGGGATGGCGCGACGCCCCCAGGGGAAAATCCTCACTACCAGCGGCCCGGTTCTTTGACCGGGCCGAGGCGCCGAATGGCGCCCGCCGGTCATGCGACAGCATGCGGCTCGCATGACGCGGCGAAGCCAAGCAAACCGGAGGTTTGCGCGTCACGCCCCAGGCGTGCTCCGCAGGCCGCGTCTGAGGGGGCCCTGAACGTGTCAACGTTCAGGGCCGTTGGTATGGGAGACCGCGCCCGCCGCGTTCACGGCATCCGGTGCAGGGCGCAGATCTTGTTGCCGTCCGGGTCGCGCAGATAGGCGAGGTAGAGCTTGCCGGCCGCGCCCTGGCGCTCGCCCGGCGGGTCCTCGATGGAGGTGCCGCCATGGGCGACGCCGGCGGCGTGCCAGGCCTTGACCATCTCGGGGCTGGAGGCGGCGAAGCCGATGGTGCCGCCATTGGCGCCGGAGGCGGGCTTCCCGTCGATCGGCTTCGTCACCATGAAGCGCCCGCCGTTATGGGCGTAGATCAGGCGGCCGCGGGCATCCTCGGTCGCGGCCGGGCCGCCGAGCGCGGCGAAGAGCGCGTCGTAGAATGTCTTCGCCTTCGCGGTGTCGCTGGTGCCGATCATGATGTGGGTGAACATCGAAACTCCCTCCCGATAGACGGCATGAAAGGCCCCCGAGGCGGGGCCGCGGGGGGTGTGCACAGCTTGTCGCGAATGGGGAGGGAGGGAAAGGGAGGGGCCCCGTCCTACGCCACCATCGCCCGCCGCGCCGCGCGCGCGAGAAAGGCGCTGCGCGTCAGCCCCTGCGCCTTCGCCGCGGCATCGACCTCGGCCAGCACGTCCTCGGGCAGGGTGATGTTCACCCGTACCGCCCGCGCAGGACGCGCCGGGGCGGCGACGAGGAAGGCGACGGCGTCGCGGTGCGCGCGATCCGCCATCACGGCATCCAGCGGAGAAGGCGCCGGCAACGCCTCCCCATCCTCGATCATGCCCTCGATGTGCAGCGCCAGCGCCTCGGTGGCTCGCAGCCGCGCCTCCTCCAGCGTGGCGCCGGCCGTGATGCAGCCGGGGAAATCGGGGAAGGAGACGCCGTCGTCGCGGCCGGCGTCCTTGTGGATGAGTGCGATGGTGTCGGCCATCAACCCTGCCTCAGCGTGATGCCGGCCTGTCGCTCGATGCTACGCAGCGTCCCTGGGGGGATATCGCGGCGCGGCGTCGGGATGGTGACGCGGCCCGGCTTGCCGGGATGCTTGAAGCGGGTGTGGCTGCCCTTCTGGGCGACCAGGACCCAGCCATCCGCCTTGAGCAGACGAATGACATCCTGGCCGTTCACGTGCGCATGACGACACACCCCACCAAGGCAATTAAGGCTCGATACACACGAACGTGTATCACCCCTTCGGCGTCCCCGCCTCCCCCAGATCCCACCACATCCCCGCGAAGGCCAGGATCCCCTCCCGCGCCGGCGCGATCAGGTAGTGCTCGTCCGGCCCGTGCTGCTTGCAGCCGTTGTAGCTGTGCGGCACCCAGACCAGCGGCACGCCGAGGTGATCGACGAAGACATCCCCCGGCAGCCCACCCGAGGAGTTGGGGATGATCTGCACGCGCTTGTCGAGGCTCCGCTGCATGCTCTCCTGCGCCCAGCGCACCCAGGGGTGGTTCGGCGCGGTGCGGCTGGCGGGCATGCGGACATAGGCGTTCTCGATCGCGACGTCCTTGAAGCCCTGCGCGTCGAGGTGCCGGCGCAGGCTGTCGGCGAAGGTGGCCGGGTCGCTGTCGACGGTGTAGCGGATCTGGCAATGGGCCCGGGCATCGGGCGCCACCGCGTTCACCGGGTTCTCCGGCCGGCCCGAGGTCATCGCCAGCACGATGAAGCTGTTCCAGCCGTAGATCTTCTCGGCCGCGGTCAGGCCGGGCTCGCCCCAGTCCGCGTCGATGGTCGCCGCACCCTCGCCGCCACCCACGGGACAGCCCAGCAGCACCGCGCGCACCTCCGCCGGCACGCCGTTGCCGGGCAGCCAGTCGCGCACCAGGATTTTTCCGCGACTATCCATGATGGACCCGAGCGCATGGGTCAGGCGCACCGCGGGGTCCGTCGTCAGCCCGCCCCAATGGCCGGAATGCACGCCGCCCTCGCGCAGCCTGACCACCAGGTCGCAATGCCAGGTGCCGCGGGTGCCGGTGGCGATGGTCGGCATCTCCGGCGTCACCCGCGGCCCGTCCGAGGCGATCAGCACGTCGGCGGCGAGTTCATCGGCATGCGCGGCGACGAATTCGCGCAAGCCTCGGGACCCGCGCTCCTCCGCCATCTCCAGCACGATCTTGACGTTGAAGCCGAGGCGCCCGCCGCGCTCGGCGATCACCGCCTCGAGTGCGGCGATGTTCAGCGCGTGCTGACCCTTGTTGTCGGCGGTGCCGCGGCCGTACCAGCGGCCCTCCTCCTCGGTCAGAACCCAGGGCTTGAGGCCGGGGCGCCACTGCTCGTCGAGGCCGCGCACGGTGTCGCCGTGGCCGTAGAGCAGCACGGTCGGCCGCGCCGGGTCCTCGATGCGCGCGGCGGTCAGGATGGGACCGAAGCCCTCCAGCGGATTGGGGCGCACCTGCACCGTGAAGCCGAGGCGTTCCAGCCAGGGGCGGATCGCGTCGTTCAGGTAACGGTCGAGATGGGGCTCGTAGCCAGGCTCCTGCGCGGTGGAGGGTATGGCGACGAGGTCGGTGAGGAGGGCCTTGAAGCCGCCAGCGTCGAAGAAGCTGGCGGCGCGCGTGAGGGCGCCGGTGCGTGTGGGCATGCTGCACTCCATCCCTGCGTCGCGTTCCAGCCCGCGACCGGTCCATGACGATATCGCCGGGCGCCGCCCCGCGAGAGGCGCGCAGGCAAGGCCGTCACGCGGGCGCCGTCAATGCGTCGCCTTCCACCGGAGAAACGCCGCCAGCTCCGGCAGCCGTCGCGGCGCCCGCACCGGCCCCGATACCCGCAGCCCCACCGGCGGCGCCTCCGCCACCGGCGCCGTCGTCAGCAGCAGGTCCATCGTCCCGCGCGCCAGGTCGATCCGCCCCTCCGCCGCCGCCGCCGCCCCGCCCTCCGTCGCCAGCGTCGCGCGCTCCAGCGTCACCACGCCATCGGCGATGCGCGCCGCCGCCGTCAGGCTCTCGAAGGCCGTGCCGCCGCCCGCCTCGGCCAGCACGCCGCGCAGCGCCGCATCCGCCGCCGCGAAGCCCGGCTGCTGCGCCGCCGCCTGCACCGCGCCCAGGTCGTAGCCAGCCAACTGCCCGTCCTTCACCGCGACCTCGACATTCCCCGCCAAGGTCGCCGCGATGCCGGCCCGGCCATGCCCCTCCGCCGTCAGCCGCGCCGTCAGCCCGAGCCGCCCCGCGCCGAGATCGAGCGGCAGGCCGAAGAGCGGCGCGCCGATCGCGGCATCGGCCAGCTTCGCCTCCAGCGCCAGGCGCGGCGGCGCCGGCCCGTCGCCGAAGCCGACCCTCGCCCCCGCCTCCAGCGCCCCGCCGCCGAGGCGCGCGCGCAGCCCCTCCAGCGCCATCGCGCCGGCGCCCAGCACGACCCGCGCCTCCGCCTCCTCCAGCACCGGCGTGCCGCCGACCTCGACCCGCTCGGCGGCCAGCGCGACCTCGGCATCGAGGCCACCGAGGCGTGCCCAGGCGAGCGGCCCAGCCTCCGACAGGTCCGGCAGCGGCAGCCGCTCGGCACGCAGGCGCCCGGTCAGGCGCGGCCGCGCCTCCGCCAGCGCCAAGGCGAGGTCGCCGCGCGCGCGCAGCCCGCCGGCGACGAGGTCGAACTTCTCCAGCGCCACGCCCTGCGGCCCCCCGCCGAGCCCCGCGATCAGCGCGAAGCTGCCCTGGCCGAGCCAGCCCGCCAGCGCCTCCCGCTCCTCGGCCAGCAGCGGCGCCAGCAGCCGCGGCGCGCCGGGGTGGCGCAAG
>JAIYAI010000769.1 GCA_027489135.1 Acetobacteraceae bacterium | reverse complement strand
GATGGCGTTCTCGATCAGGCTGGCGGTGTTGTTGTCGAACAGGAAGGTGTTCGAGATATGGCCGCGGGCGTAGACGTCGTTCGTCAGGTCGGAGTCCCAGGCGTTGTTGAGCAGGGCCCGCTGCGACAGTCCCCCGACATCGAGGTCGGTCCAGCCCGCGTTGGGATCGAGGAAGCTGGCGGGACGAAGATCGACGGACAGGCGCCGCGCGGTGTCCGTGTAGGCCGAGAAGTCGTAGGTATCGATGCCGCCATTGTCCCAGATGGCGCGCAGGACGACGTTCGCGGCGGGCAGGCCCTGGCTGACGCCGTTGATGGTCATGGTCCCGCTGTCCGGCGTGAAGGCATAGACGCTATTCACCGCCGCACCATTGATGAAGTCCGCGCCGTACATCGTCTGCAGCGCGTAGATGTCGAGCGCCATGAAGGTCTGCGGGTAGTTGCCGAAGGCGACCTGGTAGCCGTCACCCGTGTCGGAGCCGATCGACTCGCGATAGGTCATGGTAGTGAACTCGAGGCTGTCCCACTGCGCCGGCAGCACGATGGTGTTGCCGCCGGGATCGGTGTCGGCCTCGTGCGGATGCTTCAGGCCGAGCGCGTGCCCGATCTCGTGGAAGAAGGTCTGGTAGGCGTAGGTGCCCAGGGTCGGCGCGTTGTAGCTGGTCGTGTTGAACCAGATGTCGCCAGCGAAGCCGGCGCCCGGATCGAATGCATAGGCTGTCCAGGTGCCGTCTGAATCCAGCCTCGCCGGATTGGGGCTGGTCGTCATGGCGATGCGGATGTCGCCCACGCCCACCGGGTTGGCCAGTTCGCGCGCGGCGTTGAGGTTGGTGAACTGCATCACCTCGGCGAAGGCACGGTCGATGGCGGCAAGCTGCGCGTTGTTGACCTGCAGCGCGCCGGAGAGTTCGTTGAACCCCGGCGGCAGAGCCGGGCCGGCGCCGTCCGGGTCCGGGCCCGTCGGGTACCAGCGGTCGTAGTCGCTGAGCGTGGGAAATGCCGCCTGCCATTCCGCCAGGGTCGGGACGCTGTAGTCGATCGGCCCGTTCCATTTCACCAAGGAGAAGAGGGCGTCGACCTGGGTGAGACCGACAAGACCCTGCGCCACTGTTGCTGTCATGGTGCACTCCCCCTCGATCCTGGCTACGGGCGTAGACGCGTGTCGGAATTAGACGACGCAAGACGGCGAGCAATCCACTAATTGATGGATGTGCCGTGTTGCAGAACAGGCCCGGTTTTGACGTCAGCGTTTGGAGGGGCGCCATGACCCCAGCGGCGGGATTGCAGATGATCGCGCCCGGCAACCGGCCCGCGAGCCTCGGCGCCGCGCTGCAATTCCTGGCTGCGCGGCCGCCCTTCTCGCGCTTCCCGGCGGAGGTTCTGGTGGGCACGGTGCACGGCTTCCTCGCGCGCCAGCACTGCCTTTTCGCCATGCGCGGCCAGCGGCTGTGCGGCGTGATCGGGTGGGCCATGCTGGATGCCCCCGTCGCCGCGCGGATGCGCGACGGGGGTCCGCAGCCGACGCCGGAGGAATGCGCCACCGGGCGCGACGTCGCCTGGGTGCTGATCGTCGCCGCGACCGACCGCGCGGCCATGCTGGGCTGCATCAACGGCTTCCGCGCCAGGGCCCCCGGGATGCGCGCCATGGGGGTGCGGCACCGGTCCGACGGCCAGGTCATCGTCTTCGACCAGCCCATCCGCCCCCGCCGGGGAGAGGCCCGGGCCGCGGGAATGCCGCTTCGCCCTTGACCCGCCCCGCCCGGATGTCATCTCCCGCCGGATGGACCGGACCGCACAGGCGGAGACGCTGACGCCCGACGCTGCCGCCCCCCCACCGGGCAGCCCCGCCGGCGCGCGTCCGCGTCTCGCCATCGTGCTGTTCAACCTGGGCGGGCCCGACGCGCCGGAGAGCATCCGGCCCTTCCTGGTCAACCTGTTCACCGACCCCGCCATCCTGCGCGTGCCCGGCTGGGTGCGCCCCTGGCTGGGACGGCTGATCGCCTGGCGGCGGACCAAGCCGGCGACAGAGAACTACGCCATGCTCGGCGGCCGTTCCCCCCTGCTCGAGCTGACGGAGCAGCAGGGCCAGGCGCTGGAGGCGAGCCTGGCCGGCGCGGGGTTCGAGGCGCGCTGCTTCGTCGCCATGCGCTACTGGCACCCGATGAGCGACGCCACCGCCCGGGCCGTGAAGGCCTGGAACCCGGACGAGATCCTGCTGCTGCCGCTCTATCCGCAGTATTCCACCACCACCACCGGCAGCAGTGTCATCGCCTGGGACACGGCCGCGCGTCGCGCCGGGCTGGACCGGCCGACCACCACCCTCTGCTGCTGGCATTCGGATGACGGTTTCGCCGCGGC
This sequence comes from Acetobacteraceae bacterium, assembly GCA_027489135.1. Taxonomy (GTDB): domain Bacteria; phylum Pseudomonadota; class Alphaproteobacteria; order Acetobacterales; family Acetobacteraceae; genus JAIEOP01. Next base: position 2,706 of record JAIYAI010000769.1, on the reverse strand, counting down.
CACCGCGCGCATCGTGCAGCAGGCCTGGGACAAGGCCCGCGCCGAGCTGCCGCGGGACGTGCCCCTCAGGATCCTGTTCTCCGCGCATGGCCTGCCGGAGAGCATCGTCGCGGCTGGCGACCCGTACCAGTGGCAGGTCGAGCAGACCGTCGCCTCCGTCCTGCGGCACCTGTCGATCGACGGCCTCGACCACGTCGTCTGCTACCAGTCGCGCGTCACGCCGCAGAAATGGATCGGCCCCTCGACCGAGGAGGAGCTGGAGCGCGCGGGCAAGGACAAGGCCGCGGTGCTGGTCTGCCCCATCGCCTTCGTCTCCGAGCATTCCGAGACGCTGGTCGAGCTCGACGTCGAGTACCGCGAGGTCGCGGAGCATCTCGGCGTGCCGGGCTATTTCCGCGTGCCGGCGCAGAACAGCGATGCCGCCTTCATCGGCGCGCTGCGCGACCTGGTGCTGCGCGCGCGCGGCAATGCGCCGGGCGGCGACCGGCTCTGCAGCTTCGCCGGCGCGCGGCAGTGCCCGAAGCCCTTCGGCGACTGCCCGCATGCCCGGGCCGCCGTCGCCCGCCGCGTCCCGGCCGGGGCCTGAGCGGGTGCGCCCTGCGGCGGTGCTGTTCGACTGCGACGGCGTGCTCGCCGACAGCGAAGGCCTGGTCAACGCCATCGTCGCCGAGGACCTGACCGCCCGCGGCTGGCGCATCAGCGCCGACCAGGCGCGAGAGACCTTCCTCGGCATGGCCTCCTCCGCGATGCGGCCCATCATCGAGGCCCGCGTCGGTCCCCTGCCGCACGACTGGGTCGGCGCGCTCTCGGAGCGCATCGCCGAGGAGATGCACCGGTCCCTGCAGCCCATCCCCGGCGCCCTGGCGGCGGTGGCGGCAGTGCGCGCAGCAGGGATCCCCATCGCCGTCGCCTCCAACTCCGCGCGGCAGGAATTGCTGGCGAAGCTGCAGCGCATCGGCCTGGAGGAGGCCTTCGCCGGCCGCGCCTTCAGCTACGAGGACGTGCCGCGGCCGAAGCCGGCGCCGGACCTCTTCCTGGCCGCCGCCCGGTCCTGCGGCATGGCGCCCGAGGCCTGCGTGGTGGTCGAGGACAGCCTGCTTGGCGGCCGGGCCGGCATCGCCGCCGGCTGCCGCGTGCTGGGCCTGACGCGGGAGACGGATGCGTCGGTCTTCCGTGCCATCGGCGCCATCCCCTTCGCCGCCATGGCCGACCTGCCGGGACTGCTGGGCCTGACTGCCGCATGACGCTGGATATCCTCGCGCCCTGGTACCTCTGGACCAAGTCGCTGCATCTGCTGTCGGTCTTCGCCTGGATGGCGGGGCTGTTCTACCTGCCGCGGCTCTACGTCTACCACTACCAGGTGGTGGCAGGGTCGGAGCAGTCGGAGCAGTTCAAGACCATGGAACGGCGGCTGATGCGCGGCATCATGAACCCCGCCATGATCTCGTCCTGGCTCTTCGGGATCCTGCTGGTGCTGACGCCGGGGGTGGTCGACTGGTCCGCGGGCTGGTGGCACGGCAAGCTGGCCGGGCTGCTGACCATGACCTGGTTCCACCACCATCTCAGCGTGGCGCGGAAGGCCCTGCTGGCGGACGGCCGCCCGCATTCCGAACGCTACTGGCGCATCATGAACGAGGTGCCGACCCTGGCGCTGATCCTGATCGTCGTCATGGTGATCGTGAAGCCGTTCTGACCGCCCGGCGCGGAAACGCTTGACATCCGCCGCGCTTCGTCCCACGTCTGCGCGGTCGGTTGGCGGTCCCGGTTTTCGGTGCCCTGCCCCGGCAGCGTCGGTCCCCGCGGGCAAGCCCGGGACGACCGGTTGCTCCCTCCTCTCAGAATTCGGGTATCGTCGGCCGCAGAAGCGGCCCCCGGACCGCCCGAAGTGGCCGCCTGCCCTGCGCGGACCGGCCGCACCCCAGCCCGCCCCGACTCTCACGTCGCATCCGGACGCGCGCATGCACCTTTCCGAACTGAAGGCCAAAAGCCCGGCCGAGCTCCTCTCCTTCGCGGAGGGGCTGCAGATCGAGAACGCCTCATCCCTGCGCAAGCAGGACATGATGTTCGCGATCCTCAAGCAGCTCGCCGAGAACGACCAGGCGATCTACGGCGAGGGGACCCTCGAGATCCTCTCCGACGGCTTCGGCTTCCTCCGCTCTCCCCAGGCGAACTACCTGCCGGGGCCTGACGACATCTACGTCTCCCCCGCCCAGGTGCGCCGCTTCGGCCTGCGCACCGGCGACACGGTGGAAGGCCAGATCCGCAGCCCCCGCGATGGCGAACGCTACTTCGCCCTGCTGAAGGTCAACGCCATCAACTTCGAGCCGCCGGAGGCGCTGCGCCACCGGATCAACTTCGACAATCTCACGCCTCTCTATCCGACGCGTCGGCTGAAGATGGAGAACGAGAACATCGAATCGGTGGCGAAGTCCCCCACCAAGGACAACACCCACCGCGTCATCGACCTGATCGCGCCGATCGGCATGGGCCAGCGCGCCCTGATCGTGGCGCCGCCGCGCACCGGCAAGACGGTGATGCTGCAGAACATCGCCAAGTCGATCACCGCCAACCACCCCGATGTCTTCCTCATCGTGCTGCTGATCGACGAGCGGCCGGAGGAAGTCACCGACATGGCCCGCACCGTGCGCGGCGAGGTCGTGGCCTCCACCTTCGACGAGCCGGCGACGCGCCACGTGCAGGTGACCG
>JAIYAI010000278.1 GCA_027489135.1 Acetobacteraceae bacterium | reverse complement strand
GCCGCCTCCAGCCGGCTTGCCGTGTTCACCGCATCGCCGATCGCCGTCGCCGTCACCGTTCGCCCATGCCCCATCGCGCCCAGGATCACCGGGCCGAGATGGATGCCGATGCCGATGCGCAAGGGTTCGCCCAGCTCCGCCATCACGCTGCGGTTGAGGTCGGCCAGCGCCGCCGACATCCGCGCCGCGCCGTCCAGCGCCGCCCGCGCCGCGATGCGCGCATCCGCGGCCTCGTCGGGCATCGCCTCGCCCGCGCGCGCCCCGGCGCCGAACAGCGCCATCACCCCGTCGCCGATGAACTTGTCGACCCGTCCCCCGGCGGCTTCCACCGCCTCGCCCATGGCGCGGAAGTAGCGGTTCAGCAGCGCCACCACGTCGAAGGGCAGGCGGTGCTCCGACAGCCGGGTGAAGCCGCGGAGGTCGGCGAAGAGGATCGCCACGACCCGTTCCTCCCCCAGCATCTGCGGCTGGCGGAAGCGCAGCAGCGACCGCGGCGGCAGCCCGGGGTCGAGCAGCGGCGTCACGCTTACCGGCGCGGCGGGTCGGAACTGGCAGGCCAGGCGGACATCGGGCGGCGCATGGATGCGATCCAGCACCCGGGCCTCAGGGCCGGCGGGGGCGGGCAGGGGCGAAGCGGGCGGGGCGGCGCCGGCCACCCGGATCCGGCAGGTCGAGCAGCGCCCGCGCCCACCGCAGACCGAGGCGTGCGGAATGCCGAGCAGCCAGGAGGCCTCGAGTACGGAAAAGCCGCGCGGCACGGCGATGGCCCGACCGTCCGGATAGGTGACGCGCACCCGGCCCTGGCGCCGCCGCACCAGGTCGCGCACCAGCCGCGCCGCCAGCACGCCGACCAGCGCCAGCGCGAGTCCCGCCAGCAGCAGGTCCGCCTGGTTCGACACCGCGTCGCGCACCGGGAGAGGGGGCTGGTCGGCCTGCAGCCGTGCAACGAAACCCGGGTCGAGCGCGAAGCGCAGCCGCGCCTCCTGCCCGCCCGCGAGGAAGCCGGCGAAGGCCAGAGTCGGCAGCAGCAGCGCGGCCGCGACCAGGGCCGGACGGGCGCGCGGGAACCAGGGCTTGAGGCGCATCCAGGCATTGAGGCCGAGGCAGGCATGCACCCAGGCGCCCAGCAGCAGCGCGCCCTGCACCAGCGCCTGGTTTGGTTGCAACTCCCAGAATACCGGGAGCATGTTGCGGTAGTAGCCCCAGTTCTGGGCGTAGACCGTGTCGGCGATGCGGGTGTTGGCCACATGCGGCACCAGCGCCAGCGGCATGGCGAAGCCGAGGCCGTATTGCAGCGCCTCGTAGGGTGTCAGCCGCAGGGTGCGGCGGCGCCAGAGCGTGAGCAGCGCCAAGGCCACATGGGTCGCAATGGCCCCCAGCAGCAGCGCCGTGACGGGCGGCCAGACAAGCCAGCGATGGATCACGCTCAGGAAGGCGTCGGCCGTGGCGATGGAAGCCAGCATCAGCGCGTGGTTCACGAAATGTAGCAGGAGGTAGGAGAACAGAATGAGGCCAGAGGCCAGGTGAAGACTGCGGATCATGCGCCGAGGCGTCCGGGGCTGGGTCGGGGCGAAGTCTAGCCAATACGGACCCCGCGGTCGCCGGGATGCGCGGTGCCGCGGGATGGCGGTTGCCGGCGCCGGCCGCCCGACGACTTTTCCCCAGCTTATCCCCAGCCCACGTATTTTCCATAATGTATCTTATGCGGGAAACAGACCTGTGGGCAAAGCCGCGCCGGACCGGCCGCCTACTCCGGCCGAGACCGCCCTGCCCGGATCGGCTGGTCGAAGAGGACGGCCTTCCCGCCCGGCTTGTGGCGCACGCCCATCACCCGCAGCCCGGCATAGCGCCGGCGACCCTCGGCCAGCATGAGGTCCAGCGCCGCGCGTTCCGTCGCCGCGACGCTCAGCAGCCACACCACGTCCTTCCCTCGGCAGCGATCCTCGGGCGGTGCCGTGCCGGTGCGCGCGAAGGCCAGTGCGTCCTGCCGGTCATAGAGCGCCCAACCCAGGTACCCGGCGACCCGCCGCCCATCGAGCGCCAGCAGGTAATGGCCGCGCAGCACCTGGCCTGCGACGGTCGGCACCAGGGTTCCGGTGACGAAATGACGGAACGGCTCCCGCCGGGACAGGAATTGCAGCGCCACGCCGATCGCGGCCTGGCGTGAGCCGAGCTGGCGCAGCTCCAGGCGCGGCGTCCCCGCCGGCGGCGCCCCGGGCCGGTTCCCGGGCGCCCCCGGCGCAGGGTCCCCCACCGGAAGGCTCCCGGTCAGAAGATGATGTCCGACTGGACGAGCACCGTCCCGATTTCCAGCCGGATCACCATTTCGGACGCGGAATCGGAATCCGCATTCACCCGCAACAGTCCGGTCGCGGCATCCCAGGCGACCTGGCCCGCCGCGGTGAAGGCGGCCCCGGCCACGTAGGGAGCCACGGCATTCCAGGCGATGCCGAGGCCCGACAGGTCGATCCGGTCCTGGCCGGTGGCGAAGCCCTTGATCAGGTCGCGTACCGCTCCCGGGCTGTCCTCCAGCGCGAGGTAGCGGAACAGATCCGCCCCGTTGCCGCCATCGAGCCGGTCCGCCCCCGCCCCGCCGATGAGCGTGTCCGCTCCCTGGCCGCCGATCAGGGTATCGGCGTCGGCCCCGCCGAGCAGCGTGTCCGACCCGCCGCCGCCGATCAGCCGGTCCGCCCCCACGTCGCCATCCAGGCGATCGGCCCCGCTCCCGCCCTCGAGCAGGTCGTCGCCGCCCAGGCCGGCGAGCACATCCTCGCCGTCTGCCCCGACCAGGCGGTTGGCGACGCCGTTGCCGGTCAGGCTGTCGGCGAAGCGGGAGCCCGCCAGGTCCTCGACATCGACCAGCACGTCGCCCTCGGCATCGCCCCCCGCGGCGGTGACCTTGCCGAGCGTCGGGGTGGAGAGGTCGATCGCGATCCCGGCCGGCGACGCGCCGTAGTCCGCGAGGTCGCGGCCGGCCTGGCCGGCCAGCGCATCGATCCCGGCGCCGCCGACCAGTGTATCGTCCTCCGTGCCGCCAAGGAGGCTGTCCGCGCCCTCCCCGCCGTCCAGCCGGTCGGCGCCGGCGCCGGCGTCGAGGTAGTCGTCCTCCGTCCCGCCGAGCAGCGTATCGGCGCCCGCGTCGCCGACCAGCGTATCCGCGCCCTGCCCGCCCTCCAGGCTGTCGGCGTCGTCGCCGCCGCCGAGGTCGTCGTTGCCCGTGCCCCCCAGCAGGGTATCGGCGTCCCCACCGCCGCGCAGCGTATCGGCATCGCCGCCGCCGTCGAGCCGGTCCCGGGCGGCGCCGCCGTCGAGCGTATCCGACCCGTCGTCGCCGATCAGCGTATCGTCGCCGCCCTCTCCCCAGAGCTGGTCGTCGCTGCTGCCGCCGCGCAGCCAGTTCGCCGGATCGCCGCCGCTGATGGTGTCGGCGAAGCGGCTTCCCTGGATCTCCTCGACGTCGACAAGAAGGTCGTCCTGGGCATCGCCGCCGGTGCCGAAGGAGGAAACCTTGCCGTCCTCGTTGTTCGTGGTGAAGGCGAAGGCGACGCCGGCCGGCGACTGGCGGTAGTCGGCCCGGTCACGGCCGGCCTCGCCGCTGAAGAAATCCCGGCCGGCACTGCCCTGCAGGCGGTCGTCGCCGCCGCCGGCAAAGGCGTTGTCCGCCTCGGCTCCGCCGATGAAGAGGTCGTCGAAGGCCGACCCGAAGATCGTCTCGATCCCGATCAGGGTATCAATGGAACCGGTGGCGCGCTCGGTGACGGTGCCGCCCGGGATCGAGACGATCAGCGGCCCTGCGGCATCGGTGTAGATCGCGTTGTCCACCCCGCCGCCACCATCGACGAGGTCGCTTCCTGCGCCCGGCACGAGGTCGTCGCGCAGGTCGCCCCCGAGCAGGGTGTCGTTGCCGCCGCCGCCGACGAGGCTGTCCTCGCCGTCGCCGCCGACCAGGCTCTCGTCCCCATTGCCGCCGATGAGCGTGTCGGCGCCACTGCCGCCGGCCACCGCCTCGAATCCGGCGATCCTGTCGCCCTCCGCGCCGCCCCCCTGCCCGGTGCCGAGCGGCAGCGAGATGGCGAGCGCGGCCGTCTCGGACCGGTAGTCCAGCACGTCGAAGCCGTCCCCGCCGTCGAGGCTGTCCGCACCCGCGCCGCCCTCGACCAGGTCATCATCCTGGCCCCCCTGGATGGTGTCGAGGCCGGCATCGCCGCGCAGCGTGTCGTTCCCGCCGCCGCCGTCGATCTGGTCGTTGCCGAGGCCGCCGTCGAGCAGCTGCGCCAGGCCGTCGCCCCGCATGCGGTCGTCGAAGTCGGTCCCGATGAAGCCCTCGATGTCGACATAGACGTCCGACGCCGCGGAAACGTCGGGCACGACCTTGCCGATGGCATCGGGCACGAGGAGGAGGAGGCCACCGGTCCCGTCGGGGTCGTCAAAGCCCTGCCCCTTGTAGGAGATGATGTCGAAGCCGGCGCCGCCGAAGAAGCTGTCCTTGCCGAGGCCGCCGAAGAGGGTATCGTTGCCGTCACCGCCGATCAGCGTGTCGTCGCCGTCGCCGGCGCGGATGACGTCGTTCCCGCCACCGCCGTCCAGGCTGTCGTTGCCGCCATAGCTGTCGATGCTGTCATCGCCGTCGTCGACCTTCGCGCCCAACGGGATCTGGTCGATGCCGAGCGAGAAGGTGGTGGGCGTGATGGTGTCGTCGCCACCGGTGCCGAGGAAGGTGCCGGCCATGATCGATGCTCCGTATCGGGCGCGCCACGAGCCGGGTTGCGCTGGCGGCATAATTCCCGAAAGCCGCCGGCGCCGCAAGGATTTCATGCGTGGGCAGCATGGTGGAGCGTGGACACCGCGCGGGTGGGACGCACCGGGCCCGGGCTCGACGCGGGGCGTGGCCACGGGCATCTGGGCGGTCCCCGGGACGGCAGCGCCGCCCCGCCCCGCGAGGAGCCGCCGCGATGACCGACACCACGCCCGATCCCGCCACCGCGCTGCAGCGCCTGATCGGCATCATGGCGAAGCTGCGCGACCCGGTCGGGGGCTGCCCCTGGGACCAGGTGCAGGACTTCGCCTCCATCGCGCCCTACACGGTCGAGGAAGCCTACGAGGTCGCCGACGCCATCGGCCGCGGCCCGGAACCGGCGGTGCTGCTCGACGAGCTTGGTGACCTTTTGTTCCAGACCGTCTACCACGCCCGCATGGCGGAGGAACGGGAATGGTTTGCCTTCGCCGATGTCGCCGAAGCGATCGCCGACAAGATGATCCGCCGCCATCCGCATGTCTTCGGCGATGCCGCCGCCCGCGACGCCGCAGCCCAGACCGCCGCCTGGGAGGTCCAGAAGGCCGCCGAGCGGGCCACGCGTGCCGAGACCGGGACGCTGGCCGGGGTGCCGGTCGGCCTGCCCGCCCTCACCCGCGCCGCCAAGCTGACCCGCCGCGCCGCCCGGGTCGGGTTCGACTGGCCCGATGCCGCCGCCGTGCTGGACAAGCTGGAGGAGGAAGCGGCCGAGCTGCGGGCCGAGCTGCCCGGCGCCGATCCCACGCGCCTCGCCGATGAGGTCGGCGACTTGCTCTTCGTGCTCGCCAACCTGGCGCGGAAGCTGGATCTCGACCCCGAGGCCTGCCTCGCCGCGGCGAACCGGAAGTTCGAGCGACGCTTCGCCGGCGTCGAGGCGCGGCTGGCCGCGACGGGCCTCGCCCCGGGCGATGCCGGCCTGCCCGCCATGGAACCGGCGTGGCAGGCGGTGAAGGCGGCGGAGCGCGACGCCAAGGCGGGCTGAGCGCCGCGCCGTATCGGGTGGGCCGGTGCGGTCTTTTTCCGCACCGACTGCGTGGAATTCCGATCCATTTTCACGCTACTGGAACATATGCGAACAAATTCGTTGCGCAGTCATCGAAGTGTTGGGCATCGGGTTACCGCACTGCAACAGCATACGGGCTGGCACTGTCAGACCGGCCTGACGAACATCGCTGCGCGATGACAGACTATTTAGTGAACAAAGACAGTCCGAATTCTGACGCCGCTATCGTGAATCGTGTCTTGTCCGATACTTGGGGGATATCACCCGACACGCCGTGTCCTGCGCGGGTGTCAAGGCCGGACGCACGGGCGTCCAGGGCACCTACACCAGCGCCAGCGCCGCCCGCGCCGCTTCCCAGCTCTCCCGGTCCGGGGCGCAGACCAGGCCACCCGTCCGCACCAGCGGCGAGTAGGGCCGGCCGTCGAACTGGGCGGCGAAGCCTCCGGCCTCCCGGTGCAGCAGCCAGCCCGGCGCGTGGTCCCACGGCAGCAGCCGGTTGTAGACCAGCAGGTGCAGGTGGCCGGAGGCGGCCAGGCGGTATTCCTGCGCGGCGCAGCGATAGCCCACCACCGCAGCCAGGCGCGGCAGGCTGGCGGTGACCCGGCCCTTCAGCGGTTCCGCCATGAAGCCCCAGGACACGGCGCCGACCATCCGCGCGACCGGCGCCGGGGCGGCGACCCGAAGGTCCCGCCGCCCACCCCCGGCAACCTCGATCCAGGCCCCTTCGCCCCGGATCGCCATGGCGGTGTCGTCGCCGACGGGGTCGTGGATCCAGGCGGCGATGATCTCGCCCCGCCGGATCGCCGCGGCCATGCTGGCGAAGACCGGCACGCCGGCCACGAAATTGGCGGTGCCGTCCACCGGATCGACCACGAAGGCGAGGTCGGCATCGGCGAGGCCGTCGAGCAGCGCGGGATCGGCCGTCGCCGCCTCCTCCCCGACCACGACGCAGCCCGGAAAGCGCGCGCGCAGGCCGGCGGCGATGATGCGCTCCGCCGCCTCGTCGGCATCGGTGACGAGATCGAGCGGCCCGGACTTGGTCCGCACCGCCTCCGTGCCGAGGCGGCGGAAGCGCGGCATCACCTCGGCCCGCGCCGCCGCGCGCAGCAGGGCGGCGACATCGGCCATGGCGACGGCATCGATCCGGACCTGTGTCACGCGCCCCTCCCGGCGGGTCCCGCCCGCCGGGCCCCGTCAGGAGATGATATCGACCCGGCCGTCGAGCGCCATGATGCCGGTCTCCACGATCAGGGTCGGGTGCCGCTTCGCCACCTCGGCCCGGAAGGCGCGCAGGGCCGCCCCGTGCTGCGCCGTCTCCGCCGCCGGCGTCGCCACCGCATCCGCGCCATAGGCGATGCGCGCCGCGCCGCAGTCGCGGTGGTCGAGGGCGATCACCCGGGGAATCCGGTGCAGCTGGATCGAGGCCGCGAGGTTGTCCCAGAAGGTGTTCTGCCAGGCCTGGAAGGCCGGTGCGACCACGCCGACCGAGGCGCCGGCCATGGAGAACTGGCTGTACTTCCCGACCAGGCCGCGCCCCTGCATGTAGGCCAGGGTCAGCGCCGGGAAGCGCGGATCGATGCAGGTCAGCAGCATCGCCTCGTAGCTGCCGGTATTCGCCCGCGCGCCGCCGGGCAGTGCCACCGCGCCCGCCACCGCCGCTGCCGCGATGCCGCCGGCGCCCCGCAGGAGCGCCCGCCGGCCCAGGCCAACCGCCGCCCCGGACCGCGTCCCGAGGAGCCCGCGCAGGAGATCCCCGCAGCAGGTGCAGCCGCGCGCGCCATGCGCCGAAACCATGCCCATCCGTACTCTCCCTCGTGCAACCCTGCGCAGCGGCCGCAATGATCCGGCCCAGGCATGACGCAGATGGGAGATCGCGAGGTCACATCAACCGACGACAGCCAAGTCCTTCAAAAACGCCCTCAAATGGACGGCAGGCGACGATCCGGGAAAGCGCCCCGGGCGAAGCCGCCGCCGTGGGTCTAGAGCGTGATCGTCCGAGGTGGAATCGCCGAGGACGTGAATCACGCGACAAAACAACAGGCCAGACCATGATGCGCGTGTCACGCAGCGCGGATCATGGTCCAGGTCCGGGGCGTCGCTAACGGGTCGTGGCCTGGTCCAGCCGCGCCCGGTCGGCGGGGGAGAGGCGCACGGTGACCCGCACCGTCCCGTCCTCGCCGGGATCGCTGCGGGCGATCACCTCGCCGTGCCGGTACAGCCAGGCGAGCCGCGCGCCATCGGCCGCTCCGACCGCGACCTCGACCGTCTCCATCCCAGCGGCGAGCAGCGTGTCGAGCCGGGTGCGCAGCGCCTCCAGCCCCTCCCCCGTCAGCGCCGAGACGGCGACGGGACCGCCCTCCCCGGTCGTGCCGCGCAGCGCCTCGGCCTCCACGCCGCCGAGCAGATCGGCCTTGTTCAGCACCTCGACCACGCGCCGCTCCCAACCCGCGTCGAGCGCGGCGTCCGGCCCCTCGGCCAGCGAGGCGAGCACGCCGTTGACGTCGGACCGCTGCGCCGCCGTGTCGGGGTGCGCGACGTCGCGCACATGCAGGATGATGTCGGCCGCCGCCACCTCCTCCAGCGTTGCGCGGAAGGCCTCGACCAGCTGCGTCGGCAGTTCGGAGATGAAGCCGACCGTGTCGGAGAGGATCGCCGTGCGCCCCGAGGGCAGGCGGATCGCCCGCATGGTGGGATCGAGCGTCGCGAAGAGCTGGTCCTGCGCATAGACGCCGGCGCCGGTCAGGGCGTTGAACAGCGTGCTCTTTCCGGCATTGGTGTAGCCGGCCAGCGCGATCACCGGATAGGGCACGCGAGCCCTGCCGGAGCGGGGCAGGCCGCGGGTGCG
>JAIYAI010000105.1 GCA_027489135.1 Acetobacteraceae bacterium | reverse complement strand
GGCGTGCCCCCTGTGCGTGACGGGGCGCTGCGCGGAATCGCGGTGACGGACACGAAGCGCTGGCGCGACCTGCCCGACGTGCCGGCGATGCCGGAGGTCGGCTTCGCCGATGTGCTGGCCGGATCCTGGTACGGCATCCTCGGCCCCGCGGGGATGGCGCCGGCGCTCCGCGACCGCATCCATGCCGACATGGCCGCCGCGCTGGACAACCCGGCGCTGCGGCAGCGGGTGATGGCGGCGGGGCTCGACCCGCTGGGCACGGGGCCGGAGGCCTTCCGCGCGCAGCTGGTGACGGAGCTGGCGACCTGGACGCGGGTGGTGAAGGCGGCCGGGATCAGGGCCGAGTAGACGCTGGTTTCTTTCTGGCGCCGGCGCTTCACGCCCTTCTCGGTCCGCTCAGGACGATCGCGGGCGCGGCGCCCCCACCGCCGCGTTCGCATCGCCAAGCTGCGGCGCGCCGAAACGCACCGGCGGGCGCTGCCCGTCGAAGCTGACCGGCAGGCCCACCCCCTCGAAGCCGAAATCGCCCATGGGCTGGAAGATTTCCAGCGCCTGGACATGCGGATGCGCCTTCACCGCCGCGATGTCGTGGATGGGGGAGGCAGGGACGCCGGCCTCCTCCAAAAGCGCCTCCCACTCCGCGTTCGTCCGCGTCTTCATCGCCGCGGTCAGCAGCGGCACGACGATCTCGCGGTGGGCGATGCGGTCCTTGTTCGTCCTGAAGCGCGGATCCGTGCCCCATTCCGGATGGCCGAGCACGGCGCAGAACTTGGCGAAGAGGCGGTCGTTCGCCGCGGCGACGACGATTTCCCCATCCGCCGTGTCGAAGGCCTGGAAGACGATCAGCTTCGGATTGCCGGTGCGGTCGCGCGGCGGCTGTCGGCCCGTTACATTGTAGCCGGTGATGTGCTGTGCCATCCAGCCGATCCCGGTCTCCAGCAGGCTCGTGTCGACGACGCATCCCTCGCCGGTCAGGTGCCGCTTCTGCAGCGCGGCGAGGCAGCCCAGCGCCGCCCAGACCCCGGTGCCGAGATCGAGCACCTGCATCCCCACGCGCGACGGCGGGCCATCGACCGTACCGTTCATGCTGAACATGCCGGCAAAGGCCTGCACCGTCGGCTCGTAGCCCGGGTGCAGCGCCTTCGGCCCCTTGGCGCCGAAGCCGTGCAGGTTGCAGTAGATCAGCCGCGGGTTGATCGCGCGCAGCGCCTCCGCCGAAAGCCCCATCGCGTCGAGCGAGCCCGGGCGCATGTTCTGCACCAGCACGTCCTGGCCCTTCACGAATTCCTTCAGCCAGGCGACGGCGCGGGGGTCCTTCAGGTCCAGCGCCACGCTGCGCTTGTTGCGGTTCACCGCGTGGAAGCTGGTAGCAATATCGGCGACGAAGGGCGGGCCCCAGCCGCGCGCGTCGTCGCCCTCGGGCCGCTCGATCTTGGTGACCTCGGCGCCGAGCATGCCCAGGATCTCGGCGGCATAAGGGCCGGCCAGGTTCTGCGCGATCTCGACCACCTTGATGCCCTGCAGTGGCAGCATCGCGCGGCCCTCCCCGAATGACGTTCCGGGCAGGGTGCTGGCGGGGCGGGGGGTGGTCAAGCGCGCCTCCCCCATTCCGATGACCCGGAGGATGCGCGGCCGGTCTATCCTGCGCGGCGGGAGGACCCCGCCATGCCCCGCACCACCGTCTGGTTCGCCACCAATCGACGCGAGAACCCGGGCGCCGCCGACCCCGCGCAGCGCTTCGCCGCCGCCATGGCCGATGTCTCGGGGGCAGAGATCGCCTGGGGCAGCGCCTTCGTCGAGGGCACGGACCCCGACCCTGCGCGCCTCGTCACCGGTCGCGTCGATTCCATACAGGACGTGACCACCGGCGGCCTGCCGGAGGCGATGCGCGACGACATCCTCGGCTCCGGCAAGCCGCTGATGGTCTTCATCCATGGCTTCGCCAACAGCTTCCCCGACGCCATCACCCGCGCCGCCTTCCACCGCGAATGGCTCGCCTCCACCGGCGTCGCGGAGGCCGATTGCAGTGTGCTCGCCTTCACCTGGCCCTCGCCCGGCCTCGTCGTGAACCCGGGCGATGTGCCGGCGGGCGTCGCGGTCTCGCTTCTGACGCTGATGGGCCTCGCGCTGAACCGCCAGCTCAAGAGCCCGTTGGCCAACCGCTATCTCGACGACCAGGGCGCGGCGCGCGCCTCCGGCACCTCCTTCGCCGTGGTGCTGGACCAGCTCGTGCCGCTGCTGCGGGCGCTGCGCGCGGCGGGGCGGCGGACCTACCTGCTGGTGCACAGCATGGGGCATGTCGTGCTGCAGAACGCGATCGATGCCTGGATCGCGTCCCACCGCGCGCCGGAATTGCTGTTCGACCATGCCGTCCTGGCCGCCAGCGATTCGGCGGCGGCGCAGGCGGGGCAGCCGCCGGTGTGGCTGACCTCCCTGCCGCTCTGGGCGCGGGGGACCAGCCTGTACGTCAGCAACGACGACAAGATCCTGATCCTCAGCGAGACGGTGAACGACACGCGGCGCCTCGGCTATACGGGGCCGCCGGGGCAGGGGGATGCCGTGGTGTTCCCGCCGGACCGGGTGCGCTTCGTGGCCTGCGGGCGCCTGCCCGACACCGCCCCGGGCGCCGGCATCGATGGCAGCCACCAGTACTACCGCCGCATTCCCGCCGTGCGGGACGACATCGCGCGGGCGCTGGCCGGGCAGGGGGCGCCGGGGCAAGTCACGCTGTAGGCGCCGCGTTGCCCTCCGTCGCCCCCCGTCGCACCATGCGTGCAACCCATAGGAGGAAATGCGCATGAAGGTGCTTCTCATCGGCGGCTCGGGCTTCATCGGCCGCCGGCTCATCCCGCTGCTGCTGGCGCGCGGGGACAGCGTCACCTCCGTCGACATCGCGCCGCCGGTCGGGCTGCCGGAGGGCGTGCAATTCCGCCGCGGCGATGTTCGCCAGTTCGACGAGGTGATTGCCGCGGTCGCGGAGACAAAGCCCGATCGGCTCGTCAACCTCGCCTACCACATCGGCTCCGACCTGCCGCCGCAGGTCGCCTTCAAGCTCAACGTGCTGGGTATGCAGAACGTCTTCGAGGCGGCGCGGCTCTGCGACGTGCCGCACACCATCTATGCCAGTTCCCTCGCCGTCAGCGGCCTGCAGAGCGCCTATGGCGAGCGCATGCTGAACGAGGACGAACTGCGCCACGGCACGCTGCAATACGCGGTGCACAAGATCTTCAACGAGTTCCAGGCGCAGGACTACCGGGAGAAGCACGGCACGGTGATCACCGGCATCCGCCCTGCCAATGTCACGGGGCCGGACAAGCTCTTCGGCTCGGTCGACCATGTCCACTGCATCACGGCGCCAGCGCGCGGCAGGAGCGTGACCTTCCCCTTCCGCGACGCCATGCGCTGCCCCGTGCATGTCGACGATGTCGCCGAGGTCTTCCTGCGCGTCACCGTCGCCGACAAGCCGAAGCACGCCGTCTACAACACCGGTGGCCACACCATCGGCCTGGGCGAACTGGCGGAGATGGTGAAGGGCTTCATCCCCGATGCCGACATCCGCTTCGAGAAGGAGACCGGCGGGCGGGAGAAGTCCGGCAACTACCTGATCGACAACCGCCGCCTGGTCGAGGAATTCGGCGTGCAGTACGTGCCGTACAGGACCCGCGTGCTGCAGATCATCAACGCGATCCGCGCCGAGGAGGGCAAGCCCCCGATCAGCGGATAGGCGATCGGGGCCAGGCTTTCGGGCGCAGGCGCCCGTCAGCGATCCGATCAGCGGTTGAGCGGCCTGACCAGGAACAGGCAGGCCAGCGCGATCGTGGCGATCACCCCGCCGGCGGCGAAGATCGCCGTCGCCGGCAGGGCCGCGACGATCGGCGCGGTGGCCATCGGCGCCGCCGCCTGGGTGATCAGGATGGGCATCGCCAGCTTGCCCATCAGCGTCGGGTAGCCGCGCGTCCCGAACAGCACGAGCGGCACGGCGCCGCGGCTGAT
>JAIYAI010000315.1 GCA_027489135.1 Acetobacteraceae bacterium | reverse complement strand
GTTCTGCAGCACCAGGCTGTAGGCGTTCTGTCCGGCGGCGGTCTGCGACAGGCCCAGCAGGGCCGCGCCGCCGGTCTGCAGCGCCCAGCCGCCGGCATCCTGCAGCAGGGTGTAGTCGGCGGCATTAGCCGAGCCGCTGAGCACGAGGCTCTTCACGCCGTAGCCGGCGGCTGAGTCGCTCGTCGCCACGCTCTGGCCGTCGCCGCCGGTGTTGAAGTTGAAGCTGCCGTCGGTGACGTTGCCGGAGGCATACTTGGCCTGCAGCGCGCGGATACTGATGCCGCCCGCCACATCGGCCAGCTGGACCTGCACGGCCTTGGTGTAGCCATCCTCGTACATTGCGACCCAGAAGGTGCGCTGCCCGGCGACCGAGCTGTCCACTAGGATGGCCTTGCCGCTCGCCAGCGCCATATGGGCGCCATCCATGGTGAAGGTAGAGGCGGCGAGGTCGAGGTCGGCCACCTTGGCGGTGGTGGTGATCGTCGTCGTGGTGCCCGTGGCGTAGGCGCCGTAGGACAGGCCGGCCGATGGCAGCTCGCCGGCGGCGGGCAGCTTCGTGCCCCACTGGATCGTCACGTTATCCAGCCCGGCGCCGGCATCCACCGACACGCCCTGCGCCGTGCGCAGGGTGACGGCATCGGCGCCGCCGCTGAGCGTCATGCCCGTAACGCCATCCGCCGAGAGGGCGAGGCGCGCGCCGCCGACCTGGTCGAGCCGGAGCGCCTCGATGCCGACGAGACGGTGCTGCATGACCTCGCCCGAAGCGAGGGTAAGGTTGGCGACGTAGCTATTCGCCCCCGCCGCCTGTTCCAGGCCGAGGAGGCTCTCCGCCGTGCCGTCGGCCGCCACGGCAGAGAGCCGGATGGCGCCGGTCCCGGCCTCCTGGACCAGGGTCAGCGTGCGGCCGGCGAGGGTCGCCGGCAGGCCGCCGGGCCAGCCCAGGGTCACGGTGTCGCTGCCGGCGCCGCCGATGGCCGTGACGGGCCGCGTACCGCCGATCGCCAGCAGGTCGTTGCCGTCGGAGCCGTAGAGAGTGACGCCGGCGAGGCCCGGATCCGTGAAGCCGCCATCGCCGAGGGCGACGCCGCCATCCGTGGTGCGCCGGATCGCCGCCTCCGCCGTCGCGTCCGTCACCAGCGCCGCGGTCGGAGCGGCAAGCTGGAAGCCGAGCCCCTTGCGGCCGGCCGTCACCAGGAAGGACTGGATGCCGTCCGCCAGGGTCGCGGTCGCGCCGGACGAAACCGCCTCGCCGCGCCAAGTGCCGGTGATGCGGTAGGCGGCAGCGTTGCCGTTGAAGGCGCTGGCGCCAGTGTTCCCGATCAACACGTCGGTGTCGTCATCGGCATTGACGATGCGCACGCCGTTGGCCGCCTGCGTCACCTGGGTCGTGGCAAGGTGGGACACGCCGATGGCCAGTGTGTTCACCTCCGACCCTGCCGCTGTAGCCGCCGACTGGCCATGCAGTTGGTCCACACCGCCGCTCAGCACCAGCGTGTCGGCGCCGGCGCCACCATAGACGGTATCATTGCCGCCATCGCCCGAGAGCACGTCGCCCAGGGAGGAACCGATGATGCTGTCTGCTCCGCCGCCGCCGCTAACGGCGCCCGGCAGCGCTCGCGCCGAGGCGTCCAGCGTGTCCCCGTCCGTCGTCCCGTTCACGACGTCGAACTGGCCCGTCCGGCCAGCGATGAACTGCGCCACCGGCCCCTGGTTCACCTTGAAGCTGACCACTGCCGGCGCTGTCGCATCCAGCAAGTTGTCGTCAGCATAGACCTTGACGCCGGCCAGCGAGAGGCCGGGTGTGCTGTCGATCACGCCCTTCACGGTCATGACGGTGCCGTCCACCGAGACGGTCCAGGCCTCCAGCGGGTCGCGCTCCACCGTGCTGCCATCGGCCTGCGCCGACACCAGCTTGACCCAGTGCTTCATTGCCGCGGCGTCAAGCACGGCAGGGACCGTGATCTGCTCCTTGAAGTTGCCGCCAGACACGACGACCTTGTCGGCAACCGTCGCCTCCAGCACGATCGGCTGCGTCAGCGCGGTCGAGGCCTGCGTACCGAGGCCGCTAAAGCCGCTGCCTGCCGGCAACGTCGTGTCTGCGAGATCGAGAGTACCGTCACCCTGCACGAAGGGCAGCAGGGAGGCGGGGTAACCGCCGCTCGCGGGTACCAGGTCCGCTGGCATCGGCGCCAGCCGGTCGGCCGGGATGGCGGTGAAGCTCGCGGCGCCCGGCACCTTCCAGCGGAACTGCACCCAGTCCGCCCAGTAGGAGGAGATATCGCCCGAGGTCTTGAAGAAGACCCAGACCGGGACGACCTCGCCGGCCTTCAGGTCGAGGGAGAAGGTGCTCGTTCCACCATTCGTGTACTGCGTGGCGACCTTGATGGCGCCTTCCTGGCCGACATAGATGCGCCCGGCATCGTCCGCCTGGAAGGCGAATTCGTAGCGTCCGGTCACCTCCGGCAGCAGGTAGCCGGAGAAGGTCCAGAGCGACTCCTTCACATAGCCCGACACGTCTTTGATGACATCGGGCGCCTGGACACCGGAGGTGCCGCCGATTTGCTTGACCGTCACGTCCGGCAGCGCCGTGCCGGAGAAGACGGGCGTGCGGCTGAGGATGTCGGCGGTAAGATAGTAGTCGATGCCCGTGCCGCTTTGTGGCTTGGGGACGTCGCTCAGGTCGATGATTCGGAGCTGCAGGCCGAGCCCAGCATGCCACATATCGGCGGCCGCGTCGCCGCCGCCGAAAGGCAGCAGGCCCGCGGAGTAGCCAGCGGACGACGGCACCAGCGAGGCCGGTATGCTGGCGAGCTGTCCAGTCGGAATGGCGCCGAAGACGGCATCGCCAGGCGCCTTCCAGGTAAGGTGGATCTCATCCTCCCAGTAGCCGCCGGCGGGCTTGTAGAAGACCCAGACCGGCGCGACCTCGCCAGCATTGAGGTCGACACTTAGCACCTTCCCGCCCGATCCGCGGTCCTGATAGACCGTGGTGATGCTCGAGAGGACGCCGCCGCGCTCGATGAACAGCTTCGCGCTGTCATCGGCGATGAGCTTGAACTGGTAGGTGCCGCTCGTGGCCGGCAGGACGAAGCCGGTATAGCTCCAGAGACCCTCGATCAGATTGCCCGAGGCGTCCTTCGCACCCGCCGGGTAGGTCGGATAGTTGGCGCCGGCCCCGTTGGGCGTGCTCCAGTCCACCGCCGCATTGGCTTGACTGTGAATGGGCACGCGATCCAGCACGGCCGAGGTCAGGTAGGCGTTGATGTCGGTGTCGCTTGGATCGCTGCCGTTCACCCGGTAGTCGCGGACATCCACGATGCGCTGCAGCAAGCCGCCGGTCGCGAGACCTGCCGCGGTCACGCTTTGGTAGGCGACCGAGTAGCTCTTCTGAGTGCCGTCGCCGAAGGTTACCGCCGCAGTCAGGGTAGCGCTGCCGGTGCGAAGGAGATTTCCTTGGCCGTCGATTACCTCCGGGTTGGAAGAGGACCAGCTCACCGTGCCGAAGTCTAGGCTAGCCGGTAGGGTAAGGGCCCGCGTGACGAGGTGAGGTGTCGTAATGGTGGTCTGGGTCGCGGCGACGCCGAACAGCTCGTTCATCACATATGGCGTGTCCTTCAGAAAGGACTCCGTCGGCGCGGCGTAGAACGGCACTGCGTAGCTGCGGACTGCCCCATTCTCATACGTGACGGTCGCGGTCAGGGTGGTATTGCCGCGCGCGAGCAGGTGGCCGGAAGCGTCGATCACCGCCGGGTCGGTGGAGGACCAAGCGACGGTCGCCCCGTTAAAGCCCGTGGGCAGCGCCAGGTCCTCGCTGACCACCTCGCGCCCGGCAGGGCTCGCGTCATCCAGTACACGCCCGAACAGTGCCTGCATCGCGAAGGGCGTGTCGGG
>JAIYAI010000395.1 GCA_027489135.1 Acetobacteraceae bacterium | reverse complement strand
GCTCAGGTAGACCGCGTAGAAGATGTATTTCGGCTTGAAGTAGGTGTACTTCTTCGCCTTGGTGAGGAAGCCGAGATCGACGCCGATCCCGATATCCTTCAGCGCGTCGTTGATGAAGCCGGCATGCCGGGCCTCGTCACGGCTCATCACCGCGAAGAGCTCCTTGATGTCCGGGTTCTTGATGCGCTTCTTGATCTCCGCGTAGAGGACGCAGCCGGAGAACTCGGCGGTGACGGAGCTGATCATGAACTCCATCAGCTCCTCGCGCAGGCCCTCGGGCAGATCCTCCAGCCGGAACTCGTCGAAGGCCTCGGTGCGGACGAAATGGCCCTTGTTCGGGTCGGCGCGGAACTCCGCCATCATCGCGTCCCATTCCTTGCGGACGGGCTCGACGTTCAGCTTGTCCATCGCGTCGAAGTCGGTGGTGTAGAAGCGCGGCGTCAGCACCGTGTCGCGCAGCGCGAGCTTGGTCGACGCCTCCGACATGTTGGCCTTGCTGGCCGGGATCTGCCCCGCGGTGTTGTCGGTGACGGCGTTCACGACAGCGCCTCCCGCGGCTCGAATCCGACATGGTACAACTCGCCGAGTTCGAACATCGCGGCGATCGGGGTGAAGTGGCGGTCGAACCAGCCACCGCGGGTCACGGTGGCGCGGCACTGCGTCACCACGCGCTCGCCGTAGCGCAGCACCGTCGGCGCGCCGTGCACCACCACGCTGTCGCCGGGGCGGATGTCGATGCCGTCCGGGATGGCGTGGGCGTGCAGGCTGTCGAAGCTGCGTTCGATGTCGACCTCGCAGGTCACCTCGACCCGCGTTCGACCCAGCAGGAAATCCGTCAACGCGCTCATGGACTGCTTCCTCCAGCATCGAGCAGGGACTGGAAGGCTTCCACCTGGGTCTGCCCGAAGGCAGGAAGGTCCACGACGCGGCCAGTCGCCATGTCCACCAGGGTCAGCCGTCCATCGGACCACCGCGTCACCCGGAAGGGCTTCTCGGGGCCGAGATCGCCGATGCGCCGCTCGCGGACCAGCCCGCGCAGCGTCGCCCGGATGAAGCCGTTGGTGCCGGACTCCAATTCCCGCACCACGGCGCCATTCTTCGCGTCGCGCACCACCACCGCGCCATCGGCGCGATCCTCGAAGAAGAGGTCGATGGAGGCGATCACCCGCCCCTCCGGCGCATGCTGCGCCGGGGGACCATGCAGCTTGATGAACAGGATCACGCCGATCAGCGACGCGACGATCACCGCAGGGATCGCCAGCGGGTTGCGCTGCGGCGCGTGCAGGACGGTGGGCTGCGCCATGCTCCCGCCTCCCTCAGGCTGCCGCCGCGGCCGGCCCGGCGACACGGCCAGGCTCGGCCAGCGGGGCGGCGGCGGTCACGCTCTGCCCCGCCGTCGCGGCAAGCGCACGACCCAGCATCTGCGCCACCATCTCGGGCTGCGCGAGGCCGCGCAGCATCGGCGCCGGATCGCGGAACTGCCAGGGACGCGCATGCGGCCACAGCATCAGCCAGGCGACGCGATGCGGCTTCGCCAGGTCCAGCAGGATGTCGCCGCTGCCATCGGCATGCAGGCGCAGGCCGGCATTCTGGATCGCCGAGAAGGGCAGGTTGATCGAGAAGGGCAGCGCCACGCCGACGCGCAGCACCAGACGCCGCGTGGTAAGCGAATAGACCGTGCTGCGTGCCACCAGCGCCGCGTAGAGCGCGAGCAGCACCACCGGCACGAGGCCCACCGCCATCACCACGGCGGCGCCCGTGGTCGCTTCCAGGGCGGAGGCCCCGTCCGCGATCAAGGCGCCGGCCCGCCAGGCGGCCAGCACCGCGAAGTAGCCGGCGACCCAGCGGAGCTTCAGTGCATGGCGCGCGAAGGGACGCCACGCCGGAGCCCCCTGCCAGAGCAGGCTCTCTCCCGGCGGCAACTGCTCGGGCAGGCCGCGAATGGGTTCGAAACCGTGCTCCGTCAGGATCATGCTCATGGCAGGGCGCCCTCCAGCGCGTCGACTAGGGATCAGAAATGCGGCTCGGACCGCGACGGCGTTGCGTACATGTGCCCGCCGCCGAAATACGCGCTGACCTTGTCCTCCTCGAGCAGCGTGATCTGCTCGGGGCTGGCGATGGCCGGCGCGTCGGCGAACTGGTTCGCCAGGACGGAGGCGACGCGGACCTCGCCCTCCGTCGGGTGCACCGTGGCGAGGAACATCGGGAAGAGCACGCGCCGCGTGCCGCCCGCCGACGGGGCCTCGGCCTCCAGGTAGCGCGCGATGTATTCGGACCGGTCGACCCAGACATCGACCACGCTGCCGGCGATCTTCCCGTCCGCGGTCACCACCTTCATGCCGCGCGGATCGGGGCTGTCCTCGGCCACGAAGAACTCGGTGGCGGCGCGCAGCGGGACGATCTTCGGCTTGTGGTCGTCGAAGGCGAGGTCGACGGTATTCGAACGCTGCGCCCAGGCTGCCGGGCCGAGGCCGTCCTTCATCGCGTTGCCGGTCGGCACGAGCGGCGCGCCGAAGGCGCCGAAGCCTTTCACCGCGAGGCCGCTGATGTCGCGCTCTGGCGCGCGCTCGGGCAGCGGGTGGTCGGTCTTGAACACCTTTTTGTCCCGCGCCATGGCGGGCCAGCCCTCGTTGTAGATGTACTTCGAGCGCGGGCTCTCCATCGGGTAGCCCTCCCGCTTGCCTTCCCGCAGCAGGTAGATGACCAGCAGCAGGAAGAAGCCCCAGAAGGCGTAGAGGCTGACGAAGGCGATATCGAAATGGGCATTCAGCATGGGAACCTCACGAACCGGACATCTGCCGCGCGTGCCTCGCGGCCAGGCCAAGATCCTCGTGCGTCACCGGCGCGTCGCGCACGCGCCGGACCAGGGGCCCGACCGCGACGATGGTGACGAAGAGCAGGACGATCTCCAGCAGGTAGACAGCGACGTAGCCGGTGGCCGGACCGGCGAGGACGGGACCGAAGGCGCCATTGCTGGCAAGCCCCGACAGTGCGTCGCGGAGAATGCCGGCCGTCAGCACGGCAAGCCCCGCGGCGGTGGATTGCGCGGCGCCCCAGGCGCCGAGCGCGAGACCGATCTGCGCCGGCGGCGCGACCTGCATGCAGGCCGTCAGCGTGCCATGCGCGAAGAGACCGGCGCCGAAGCCGATCAGCAGCGTGCCGCAGGCAAAGACGAAGCCGCTCTCGGCCGGCGCCGCCAGCGCGACGATGGCGAAGGCGAGCGTGCCAACCATGGCGCCCATGCCGGCGACGCGATGCGCATCGGCGCCGCGCCCGATCACCCGGGCGGCAAGGACGAAGCCGGCGACGCCGCCAAACGCGAGGGCAGCCGTCAGCAGCGTGGTGGCGGAGACCTCAAGGCCCAGCACCTGGCCGCCATAAGGCTCCAGCAGCACGTCCTGCATCGAGAAAGCGAAGGTGCCGAGGAAGGTCGCGGCCAGACGCCGGCCCCACTGGCCCTGGCGGCGCAGGTCGGCCCAGGCCTCCTGGAAGCCGGGGCGGTAGCGGTCGGCGGTGGTGGCCTCGGGGTTGCGCACCTCCTGCTTCCACATGGCGACCATGTTCAGCAGGAAGGTGATGACGGCGGCGAACTGGATGGCCTGGATCAGCTTGATCTGGCTGAAGGGGCTGAGGAAGAAGCCGAAGCCGATTGCGCTGACCACCATGCCCAGCAGCAGCATGACGGAAAGCAGCGCCACGACCTTGGCCTGCACCTCGCGCGGCGCGAGGTCGGTCGCCAGCGCCAGGCCCGCGGTCTGCACGGTGTGCATGCCGCCGCCGACCAGGATGAAGGCGATGCCGGCCGCGACCGGGCCCACCCATTCGGG
>JAIYAI010000386.1 GCA_027489135.1 Acetobacteraceae bacterium | reverse complement strand
GGCACGCGGCGGGTGCCGAAGCCGTGATTGGTCGGTATCAGCTTCTCCGCGACCGCCTGGTCCTTCACCCGGCTCCGGATCTTGTTGGCGACGAAGGCGGAAAGTTCGGCATTCGCTTCCCGGTTCGTCAGGATGTCCTTGAAGTTGCCGACCCAGATGCCGAAGCCCGGGGAGGCGTAGAGCTTCTCCCAGAAGGCCTCGCGCTCCTCCGGGGTGGCGTCGAAGGTGTTGCGCGGATCGGGCGTGTGCAGGAAGCAGGAGAAGGTCTCCTGGCAGCGGCGGAAGATGTCGTCGTAGTTGGACTTGATCTCGCGCTGCTCTTCCTCCGTGATCTTGCGGTTGAGCAGCGGCGCGCACCAGTTCGGCGTGCGCTGGAAGACGGTGAGCGACCCGCAGGTCTTGGCGACCTCCTGGATGGTCTGCACGCCCGTGGCGCCGGTGCCGATCACGGCGACGCGCTTTCCGGTGAAATCCACCGGCTCATGCGGCATCTCCGCGGTGTGCCAGGACTGGCCCTGGAAGCTGTCCATGCCCTCGAATTTCGGCAGGGTGGGGGCGGAGAGGGCGCCGATCGCGGTGATCAGGAATCGCGCGGTGTGGCGGCTGCCATCCTCCAGCGTGATGGTCCAGCCGCGCGCCGCATCGTCCCAATGCGCCGCCTTCACGCGGGCGCGGAACTGGATGTCGCGCCGCAGGTCGTATTTGTCGGCGACGCGGTTGAGGTAGCGCAGCGTCTCCGGCTGCGGGGCGAAATGCTCCGACCAGGACCATTCCTGCAGCAGCTCCTTGTCGAAGGAGAAGCCGTAGGAATAGCTCTCGGAATCGAAGCGGGCGCCGGGGTAGCGGTTCCAGTACCAGGTGCCGCCCACGCCGGTGCCGGCCTCGAAGACGCGGGTCTTCAGGCCAAGCTCGCGCAGGCGGATGAGCTGGTACATGCCCGACATGCCGGCGCCGATGATGATGACGTCGTGGTCGAAGCCATGCGCCGGCGCGGTGCTGCTGCGATCAAGGGTTGCCGTTGATGACATGGCGTTTCACTCCCGCCTTCGCTGGATTTCCGGGCGATTAGGCACCGCTGCGGTCGACCTGCCTAGTCCCCGGCCCGCATGGGTGCCCGGCCATCCGCGCGATCCGTGCATGGCCCATCGTGCCGACGCTGCCTAGACTGCGGCGGAAGGAGACGCCCATGCCCCGCTTCCAGTTCGGCCTCGCCCTGCGCGGCCAGTACCCGCTCGGCGACGACATCCGGATCCGGGTTGAGGAGCTGATGACCCAGGCCCGTACCGCCGATGCACTGGGCTTCGATTCGATCACCAAGACCTCCCACCACAGCACCCATCCGTTCCAGGCGCTGCAGCAGCTTCCCGTGCTGGCGCGCCTGACCGGGGAGGTGAAGCGCGCCCGGCTCAACGCCGGAATCGTGCTGCTTGCCCTCTACAAGCCGCTGGAGGTCGCTGAGCATTTCGCCACCCTCGACGTGCTGAGCGGGGGGCGGCTGATCTTCGGCGCCGCCCTCGGCTACCGGGAGGTCGAGTTCGACGCCTTCGGCATCCCGAAGTCGCGACGGGGCAAGGTGTTCGAGGAGAACCTGCTGGCGCTACGCCGCCTCTGGACCGAGGACACCGTGACGATGGAGGGCAGCCATTTCCGGCTGACCGAGGCGTCCTGCCTGCCGAAGCCCGTGCAGCGGCCGCACCCGCCGATCTGGATCGGCGCCGATGCCGACGCGGCGCTCGACCGCGCCGCGCGCCTCGGCGACTGCTGGTACATCAACCCGCACAGCACCATCGCGACGGTCGTCCGGCAGCTCGACATCTACAAGGCGGCGCTGGACCGGCACGGTCGGCCCTTCCCGACGGAACTGCCGATGCGGCGGGAGCTATTCGTGGCGCGCACCCGGGCCGAGGCGCTGCGGCTCTGCCGACCCTACCTGGAGACCAAGTACAAGGCCTACCACGCCTGGGGCCAGGACAAGGAGATGCCGGAGGGCGACAATGATTTCGGCCGCGAGTTCGACGCGCTGGTCGGCGATCGCTTCCTGATCGGTTCGCCCGCCGAGGTGGTGGAGCAGGTGATCGCCCTGCATCGGGCGACGGGGATGAACCACCTGATCGCCAGCATCGAATGGCCTGGCATGCCGCCTGCCCTGGTGCTGGAGACGATGCAGCTGCTGGCGGAGGAGGTGCTGCCGGCGCTGCGGTCGGCCATCTGACGGCGTGGGGCTTCCGAAGGGCGGCGCCGCGGGGCTAGGCTTCTCTCGAAGCCGGATCCAACCGGCCCCACGGGAGGAGGACCAGGATGACGCAGCGCCGCCATCTGCTGTTTGCCGCGCCGGCGATCCTCGCCGCGCGACGCGCCGCCGCACAGCCGCAGGACGCGCCCTGGCCCAGCCGCCAGCTGCGCATGATCATTCCCTGGCCGCCGGGCCAGTCCACCGACTTCCAGGGCCGGCTGATCGCGCAGCTCTTCAGCGAGCGCCTGGGCCAGTTCGTGGTGCCGGAGAACCGTCCCGGCGCCGGCGGGCAGATCGGCACCAACATGGTCGCGAAGGCGCCGCCGGACGGCTACACGCTGCTCGCGGCCTCGGTCGGGCCGATCACCTTCAGCCCGCTGGTCCAGCGCACGCCCTATGACGTGGAGCGGGAGCTGGCCCCCGTCGCCAGCTACGGCCTCGCCTGCTTCATCCTGCTGGTGCGGCCTGACTTCCCGGCGACCGACGTCCGCAGCTTCCTGAAGGAAGTGAAGGCGCATCCAGGCAAGTACACCTTCAGCTCCTCCGGCGTCGGCGGCGCGCAGCACCTGGTAACCGCCATGTTCAACGCGAAGGCGGGGGTGGATGCGCTGCACGTGCCCTTCGCCGGCAGCGCGCCCTCGATGAACGCGCTGCTCGGGGGCAATGTCAGCTTCTCCTTCGACACCGTTGCCGCGTCGATGCGCCTTGTGCGGGAGGGCAAGCTGCGCGCGCTCGGCATCACCACGGCGCAGCCGTCGCGCCTGATCCCCGACATCCCGCCCATCGCTTCGGTGGGCGGCCCGCCGGACTACGATGTCGGCGGCTGGAACGGGCTGATGGTGCCGGCGGGGACGCCGCAGCCCATCATCGACCGGCTCTGGACCGAGATCCGCACGGGCCTCGCCACGCCGGCCCTGCGCGAGAAATTCGAGACGCTCGGCACCGATGTCGGGCCACGCGGACCGGCGGAGTTCATGCAGCAGCTTCGCACCCTCTGGGCGCAATTCGGACCGCTGATCCAGCAGCTCGGCATCAAGGCGGAATAGGGAGCAGGACGCATGCAGGACCGCTACGGCAACCCGCTCTCGACCCGGTCGCAGGCCGCGCGCGACGCCTATGTCGAGGGCTGCGACCTGCTGCTCTCCGGCAATCCGAGCCCGCGCGTGGCCTTCGAGCGCGCTATCGCGGCGGACCCCGGCTTCGCGCTGGCGCATGTCGGCCTGGCCCGCGCGCTGCAGCTGCGCGGCGAGATGCCGCCCGCGCGCGACGCCATGGGCCATGCCGAGGCGCTTGCGGCTGGCCTGCCGGCGCGGGAGGCCAGCACGGTCGCGATGTATTCCAAGCTGATCGGCGGCCAGGGCGGCGCGGCGCTGGCCGCGGCGCGGGAGCACCTGAAGACCTGGCCGCGCGACGCCTTCGTGCTCAGCCCCTGCACCTCGGTCTTCGGACTGATCGGCTTCTCCGGCCGCGCGGGGCGGGAGCGCGAGCAGGTCGAGATGCTGGAACCCTATGTCGGCACCTACGGGCAGGACTGGTGGTTCAACACGCAATACGCCTTCGCGCTGATGGAGGTGGGCGAGCACGCCGCCGCCCTGCCGCTGATCGAGCGCGCGATGGCGGAGCAGCCGCGCAACGCGCATGGCGCGCATATCCGCGCCCATCTCTACTACGAGATGGGCGAGCAGGAGGCGTCGCGCCGCTACCTGCGCGACTGGTTGCCCGCCTACTCCAAGGACGGGCAGCTCTTCTGCCACATCTCCTGGCACATGGCGCTCTGCGAGCTGGAGGCGGGCGACGTCGCGGCGGCCTTCCGGCACTACGACAGCGGTGTCGCTCCGGGCGCCATCTGGGGGCCGCCGCTCAACGTGCTGACCGACGCGGTGGCCTTCCTCTGGCGCGCCGAGCTGGCCGGCAATCCGCGCGATCCGCAGCGCTGGCAGGCGCTGCACGACTTCACGCATCGGATGTTCCCGAAGGCCGGCATCGCCTTCGCCGATGCGCATGCCGCCCTGGCCGACGCGCTGGCTGGCGACGGCGCCGCCCTGGCGACGCGCGTCGCCGAGATGGAGGCGGCGATCGCCGAGGGCCGCTACCCCGCGGGGCCCCTGGTGCCGGCGCTGGCGCGCGGCTGGGGCGCCGTGGCGCGGCAGGACTGGCCCGGCGCCATCGCCGCGCTCGAGCCCTGCATCGCCGAGCATGAGCGCATCGGCGGCAGCCGCGCCCAGCGCGACCTGGTCGAATTCACGCTGATGCAGGCCTATTGCGCCGATGGCCGGCTGGATGCGCTGCGGGCCATGCTGGCGGCGCGGCGGCGCGGCGCGAAGCCGCTGGTGGCGGGGCTGGAGCGGGTGCACTGACCCCCCGCCTCACCTTCCTCGGCGGCACGGGGACGGTCACCGGATCGAAGTACCTGATCGAGATTCCCCGCGGGCCGCGGGTGCTGGTGGATTGCGGCCTGTTCCAGGGCTTCAAGCAGCTTCGCCTGCGCAACTGGGCGCCCTTTCCGGTGCCGCCCGCCAGCATCGATGCCGTGGTGCTGACGCATGCGCATCTCGATCACTCCGGCGCCATCCCGCTGCTGGCGAAGGGCGGCTTCCGCGGGCCGGTGCTGGCGACGCCGCCGACGCGCGACCTCTGTGGCATCCTGCTGCCGGACAGCGGCAACCTGCAGGAAAAGGACGCGGAATTCGCCAACCGGCACGGCTTCTCGAAGCACAAGCCGGCACAGCCGCTCTACACGAAGGATGACGCGGAGGCCTGCCTGGGGCTGTTCCGCGACGTGGCGTTCGACACGGAGCACGAGATCGCGCCCGGCCTCACGCTCCGCTTCCTGATCGCGGGGCATATTCTGGGCGCGGCGATGGCGCTGCTTACCTGGCAGGGTCGGCGCTGGCTCTTCTCGGGCGATCTCGGCCGGATCGGCGACCCGACCATGCCCGATCCTGCCCGCGTGGAGGGCGCGGATCTCCTGCTGGTGGAGTCCACCTATGGCGACCGCCGCCATGACCCGCGCGACGCCGAGGACGTGCTGGCCGATATCATCATCCGCACTGCCGCGCGCAGCGGCACGGTGCTGATCCCGGCTTTCGCCGTGGGACGCACGCAGTCGATCCTCTATCACCTGCACCGGCTGAAGGCGGCGCACCGCATCCCGGACCTGCCCATCTTCGTCGACAGCCCGATGGCGACGGATGCGACGGCGTTGCTGCAGCGGCACCCGCATGCCCATCGCCTCTCCGCCGCCGAATGCCGCGCCACCTGCGGCGTGGCCCGCTACACGCGGAGCGTCGAGGAGTCGAAGGCGATCGGTGCGAACCGCTACCCGAAGGTGGTGATCTCGGCCTCGGGCATGGCCACGGGTGGGCGCGTGCTGCACCACATCAAGGCCTTCGCCCCGGATCGCCGCAACACCATCCTGTTCAGCGGCTTCCAGGCCGGCGGCACGCGCGGGGCGCAGATGCTGGCGGGTGTGCCGTCGGTGAAGATCCATGGCCACTACGTGCCGATCGAGGCCGAGCTGGCCGACCTGCCGATGCTCTCGGCCCATGCCGACGGGGAGGAGATCCTGGCCTGGCTGCGCGGCTTCACGCATGCCCCGGCGCAGACCTACGTCGTGCATGGCGAACCGAACGCCGCCGACACGCTGCGCCACCGCATCGAGGAAGAGCTCCGCTGGCCGGCCCGGGTGCCGGAGCATGGCGAGACGGTGGACCTGCCATGAGGGGGACCGCATGCTGACGACGCGTCGCGCCGTTCTGACGGTGGCCGCCACGGCCGCGCTGCCGGCCGCGGCGCAGGTGGCGGTGGCGCCCGAGGTGCAGGCCCAGCTTGCCCCCGGCGGCGTGCTGCGAGCCGGGATCAACATGGGCAATTTCCTGCTCGTCAGCGGCAGGACACCGGCCGGTGAGCCGGACGGCGTCGGGCCCGGCATGGCGCGGGCGATCGCCGTGCGTCTCGGCGTGCCGCTGCGCTTCGTCGAATATGCGCGGCCCGGAATTCTCGCCGATGCGGTGGGGACGGGAGCCTGGGACATCGGCACCATCGCCGACGAACCGCAGCGCGCGGCGGTCATCGCCTTCTCGCCGGCCTATGTGGAGATCCAGGCCACCTACCTGGTGCAGCCCGGCTCCGCGATCACCGCGATGGACCAGGTGGACCGCCCCGGCATCCGCATCGCCGTGCCTGCCCGTGCCGCCTACGACCTCTGGCTGGAGCGCAACATCCGCCACGCCACATTGGTGCGGACGGAGAACATCGACGCCGCCTTCGCCCGCTTCCGCGACGAGAAGCTCGAGGTTCTGGCCGGGCTGCGCCCGCGCCTGCTGCAGGATGCGGCGAAGCTGCCGGGATCGCGCATCCTGGACGGGCGCTTCATGGCGGTGCAGCAGGCGATCGGGACGGTAAAGGCGAACCTCGCTGGCGCCGCCTTCCTGCGCGGCTTCGTGGAGGAGGCGAAGGCGAGCGGCCTGGTCGCGCGGCTGATCGCGCAGCATGGCGTGCAGGGGCTGTCGGTGGCGCCGCCGGCGTAATTCTTTCGGTTGGACACTCGGCGCGACCTCGCGATAGCGTTGTCCCAACGAGAAACCGGAGGAATCGTCGCATGCGAGTTCTGCGTCGCGCGGTCGCGTCTGCCTTCCTGGCCGCTTCGTTCCTGCTCTCGCCTGCCCCTGTCTCACCTGGGCGCGCGCAGCAGGCCAACGTCATCACCACCAGCTTCGGCCCGGCCGCCGCCACGGACGTGATCGCGCGGCTTCTCGCCGCCGAGTTCCAGCCGATCTTCGGCACCAACTTCGTGGTGAAGAACATCGTCGGCGCTGCCGGCACCATCGCGGCAAACGAGGTGGTGCGGGCGAAGCCGGACGGCACCAACATCCTGCTCAGCCCGATCGGGCCGATCACGGTGCAGCCGGTCTTCATGCGCAACGCGGGCTACCGCACCGCCGACCTGCTGCCGATCTGCATGACTACGCGCGCGCCGCTGGTGCTGATGGTGCACAAGTCCGCCGGCGTGACCAGCGTGCAGCAGATCGTGGAGCGTGCGCGCTCGATGCGCGACGGCATGTTCTTCGGCAGCACCGGGCCGGGGACGCTGCCGCATCTCAGCATGGTGACCTTCGGCAGGATGGCAGGGATCAACCTGCAGCACATCGCCTACAAGGGCCCGTCGGAGGTGCAGATCGCGCTGGAGCAGGGCGGCATCACGATCTACGCGGACCTGCCGAACCTGGTCCTGGCCGATCCCTCCTTCCTGCCCGTCGCGGTGCTGGCGCCGGAGCGCAGCGCGCGCTTCCCCGCCATGCCGACGATGCGGGAGGCCGGCTTCGACCTCGACTTCTCGATCTGGCTCGGCCTCTTCGCCCCGGCCGGCACGCCGCCCGCGATCATCCGCCGCTACGAGGAAGCCTGCGAGCGCGCCACCAAGGCGCAGGCGGTGATCCAGGGGGTCGAGCGGCTGCAGATGCCGGTGATGTTCCGCGGGTCGGAGGACTTCGGCCGGATCGTCAACGCCGATGCCGCGCGCCTGCGCAGCATCATCGAGGAAGGCAACCTCCGCGCCGCCGACTGAAGCGTGATCGCCGGAAGTGGAATCACCGAAGGCGTGAATCACGCGACACATCAGGAGCCCAGACCATGAGCCGCGCTTCCGCGCGCGCGGATCATGGTCTAGCTTTTGGTCCGGCGCCGCTTCGGGGGCGCCGCCGCCGCCTCGGCCTCGTGCAGATGGCCGGTCGGCAGGGCGGTGGTGTATTTCACCTGCTCCAGCGCGAAGCTGGACCTGAGGTTCGCCACGCCCGGGATCGTCGTCAGGTGGTCGATGACGAAGCGGTGGTACTGCGCGAGGTCCTCGACGACGACGCGCAGCAGGTAGTCGGCGTCGCCGCTCATCAGGTAGCACTCCATCACCTCCGGCCGGCGCGCGATGCGTGAGGTGAAGACGCGCAGCGCCTGTTCCGTCTGCTTCTCCAGCGTCACCTGGACGAAGACATTGACCGCGAGGCCGAGCGCCAGCGGATCGACCACTGCGACCGAGCGCCGGATCACCCCCCGCGCGCGCATCTCGTCGAGGCGGCGCCAGCAGGAGGAGGGGGTTGCCCCCACCGCCTCGGCCAGCTCGGCGAGGCCGGTGTCGCTGTTCTCCTGCATCCGCTCCAGGATGCGGATGGCGATCGAGTCAAGCTCGGGTTCTGACTGCTTTTTCCGCATGGTGCGTTGAATCCGGAAATTCTTGCCGGATTCCAGGCGGAGCGCGAGAGTTTTGCAAGCCCTTGCCGCGCCCCGCACCCTACCATGCCGGCGAAGAGGACACGCCCGCATGTTCGACGCCGCCACCGCGCCCGACACGACG
>JAIYAI010000588.1 GCA_027489135.1 Acetobacteraceae bacterium | reverse complement strand
GGATCCTGGTGCTGGACCAGGGCAGGCTGGTCGCCAGCGGCACGCATGACGCGCTGGTGCGGGAGGGCGGGCTCTACGCAAGGCTGGCGGAGTTGCAGTTCGGCGAGGTCGCGTGATGATGGCGGCGGAGGAGCCGCCATGAACCACATCCGCCGCGCGATGATCGGCGCGCCGCTGCTGCTGCCGGCGCTGGCCCGGGCACAAGGCGCGCCGTGGCCGAGCCGCCCGATCCGCATGGTGGTGGGCTTCCCACCGGGCCAGTCGCTCGACATCACCGCCCGCGTGGTGGCACCGCGGCTTTCGGCGGAACTCGGCCAGCCCATCCTGGTGGACAACCGGCCCGGCGCGACGGGGATCATCTCCCACGAGCATGTCCGCGACGCGGCGCCGGATGGCTACACGCTGCTGATGGGCTCCGGCGCGACGCTGGCGATCAATCCCGGCCTCTACCGCACCCTGCCCTACCAGCCGCTGCGGGACTTCGCGCCGATCGCGCTGGTCAACACCAGCCCGATGTACCTCGCCACCGCCACCGCGACGCCGGTGAACACCCTGGCCGAGATGCTGGCCTGGGTGCGGTCGCAGCCGGGGAAGCTCTCCTACGGATCGGGCGGCAGCGGGCTGACGCAGCACATCGCCATGGAGATGCTGAAGAAGCAGGCCGGGCTCGACATGGTGCACGTGCCCTATCGCGGCTCGCCGCCCATGGTGACGGACCTGATCGCGGGGCGCGTCGCCTTCGGCTTCGACAGTTCCCCTTCCATCCTGCCGCAAGCAGAGGGCGGACGGGTGAAGCTGCTCGGCATCAGCAGCGCCGCACGGGCCGCGCGCACACCGGAGGTGCCGGCGGTGGCGGAACACGTGCCCGGCTTCCTGGCGCTGACCTGGGCCGGGCTGGTCGGGCCGGCGCGGCTGCCGCCGGCGATCGTCGCGCAGGTGAACGCCGCGATGAACCGGACGCTCGCGGTGCCGGAGGTCAGGGCGCATTTCGAAGGCTCGGCCTCGACCGTCACGGGCGGCACGCCGGAGGAGTTCCGCGCGCTCATGGCCGCCGAGATCGCGCGCTGGGGCGAGGCGATCCGGGCTTCGGGCGCGGAGATCGACTGAAGCACGGGACGCGCCGCCGCCGGCCGCGATCCCGGGGAGCTCCACTGGGGCCGCCGGCCGCACCTGCGCCCGCATCGCTCCGGGTCGGTCACCCACCCGATGCCGTGTTTTCCTGCACGAGGGCTTCCGTGCGGGGCACGGCGCCGTCCGGGGTGCGCGTGGCGCGCGCGAGAACCGCTGCGACCAGCGGCCTCATCAGGAGAGGCAGGATGTAGATCGGCAGCAGGCTCATCGCCAGAAAGAGCTCGAGGCCGGGCGTCAGCGCGCTGCCCACCGCGGCCCAGGCGAGGCCGACGCTGCGGTTGCCGCTCAGCAGGCCGACCGTCAGCCCGGCACGGCGCCCGCAGCCCGCGAAGACCACTGCACCGAGCACCAGAAACCCCGCGTTCAGCGCGAAGGCAGCCACCAGGGTCGTCAGCACCAGCGCCGGATCCCGGAGGAACAGGGCCTGCATGCCATGCATGGCGCCGACCGCGAAGACGATCAGCGAGAGGATGGAGATGCCCGTCGTCGCTGCCGGGTTTCCCACGACGAAGGTGCGTGCCCAGCGGCGCAGCGCCCAGCTCGCGAGGCAGGCGCCACCGATGATGACGGCGAGCCGCAGCGCCATGACCATAGGATCCACGCCAAGCTCGTAGCCGCCCAGCATCGTGGCGAGCCACGGCATTGCCACCGGCGCGACCAGGGTCGCCGCGACCGCGGCGGCCAGGGCGAGCGGAGTGCTGAGGCCGAGCATGGCGGCGATCGCGGTGGTGCTGACGAGGGGCGGCGCGATGGTGCAGAGCATGATGCCCTGCGCCAGGGCCTGGCCTGGCTCCAGCAGCGCGACCAGGCTTGATGCCGCCAGCGGCACGCCAAGCCCGACCCAAACGAGGACCGCGAGGTTGCGGCGCGCGCCCGCCGATACGACCTCCGCACGGAAGCTGGCGAGGTCCACCTTGAGGAAGGCGCCGAGCGTGAAACCGAAGGCGGCGAGGTCCATCAGCGGCCGCGCGGCCTGCGCAAGCGGCGGCACGACCAGTCCCAGCATCACGCCGACCAGCAGCAGGACGGGCCCGTTGCGGCCCGCCGTGGCGAGCAGACGGTCCATGAGCCGCGATGTCATGGGTGGCTCCTGCGGCCCGCGGGACGCAGCGCGGCGCGTGAACGGGATGGAGGACCGGCATCGGTTCCCGCGCAGACCGCGATGCGCGCATGACCGAACCGTTCGTCGCGGGGCGGCGCGACGGCGGCGAGGCGCTCCGGAGATCCAGAGCGGGCGGTGTGCGGGGCGCCGATCCAATCAGCCGGCGACGGGTCGCCAGCGGCGATCTTGCGCGAGGAAGCCAGCGCCCGATCTGCCGGGGCTGACCCGGCGCGGCACCGGATCAGCCACTCCCGCGAGGGCGGGAGCGTGGGCCGTCGGACGGGCAGATACACCGGCGTTGCGTCGCCGGCATGCCGTGTTCGGGTTGCCGGTACGAATGTCGGTATCGGAGAATCGCGGAGCATGCAGAGCGGCCTTGCCAGGACGCGCTACGCGTATTCGATCTCCTGCAGATATATCTGTGCGGCAACGCACAGTCCCCGCAGCACGGTGACGCGCGGTGGGATGGATGTCGACCGACGCGCCACCACCGGAGACGCGGGTCCCGGGTCCGGCCCTACCGGCTCCGCATCAGCGGGATCACCCGCTCGCCGAAGGCCTCGATCGCCGGCAGGTAGTCGTCGAAGGCCAGCATCACGCCGGCAAGGTCCGGGATCGCCGCCAGCCGGTCCATGGAGGCCGCGATGGTCGCGTAGGATCCGATCAGCTTCATCCCGCCCACCGGCGCCACCTCCTTGCCGCGATGGCGGAAGGCGGTGCTGGTCGTGTCCGTGTTCTTCGCATCAGCCGCCGCCTGGCCGGTGCGATTGCCGATCGCCACCATGTCGATCCCCGCGCGATAGGCGTCCCACTTGGCCATCGCCGCATCGTCGGTCTCGGCCGCGATCACCGTCACCCAGAGCAGCGCCTTCACGTCGCGCCCGTGCTTCGCCGCCGCCGCGCGCAGCCGCTGCACCGGCACGCCGCAGGCGCCGGGGTCGTTCACCCCGTCGGGCGCCGAGCAGAAGTTGAAGTCCGCGTGCTTCGCGGCGAAGTCGAGGCCCTTGTCGCTGCTGCCGGCGACGACGATCGGCACCGGGTGTTGCGGCCGCGGCTCCAGCACGCAGTCGGTCATGCGGAAGAACTCGCCCTGGAGGTCGCAGCGGCCGGTGGCCCAGAGGTCGCGCATCACCTGCACGTATTCGGCCAGCGTGTCGTAGCGGCGTTCGTAATGCGCCTCGCCGGGCCAGAGGCCCATCTGGTCGTATTCAGCCTTCGCCCAGCCGGTGACGACGTTGATGCCGATCCGCCCCGGCGCGACCTGGTCCATGGTGGCGGCCATGCGCGCGACCACGGCGGGTGGCATCGCCAGGCTCGCCGCCGTGCTGATCAGCCGGATGCGGGAGGTGACGGCGGCCAGCGCCGAGATCAGCGCGAAGGGCTCCAGCGCCACGTCCCAGAAGCCGGAGGGGCCGCCGAAGCCGCGATACTTCACCATGGAGAGGGCGAAGCCGAAGCCGTGCCGCTCCGCCGCCTGGAGCACCGCGCGGTTGAGGTCCCAGGTCGGGATGTTCTCGGGCGCAGCGGCGGAGAGCATGTAGCCGCGCTTGCCGGTCGGCATGAAGACGCCGAGGTCCATGGTCCTCTCCCGAAGGCGACGGCCCCAGCCTACCGCACCGGCGGCGTGGCGTCAGGCGACCGGGCCGGCCTGCTGGGCGAGGCTCGACAGGCCGCCGATGGACAGGAGATGGGCATAGACCGCCTCCAGCCAACCGCGGTCGCGCAGATCCTTCAGCTTCTCCTGCGGCAGCGCCATCAGCGCGGCGCGGTCCACCGCCCAGAAGCCGTCGATGCGGATCGGCCGACCGGCCTGCTCGAACTGCACCACCGCGGCCTTCAGCAGCCCGGCCTCGGCCAGCCCCTCGCTCATCGCGCGCGTCCGCAGCGAGGCTTCCTCGACGGAGCGGCAGAAGGCCAGCGCGCGGTCGAGTGCGGGGGTGGCCTTGCCGTCCTCGGTGAACAGCGGCTCGCCCTGGGTGTCCGAGACCTGCGGCGCGTTGGGGTCGAGGCAGAGGACGAGCTGGTCCGAGCCCGGCGCGGTGCGCACCAGGAAGAACGGATGCCGGCGAAGATAGGCCGGCACATAGGCCCCGGGCCGCCAGGTGCCATCATTGCCGACATAGAGGCTGTGCCCGACCGCGAGCCCCGTCACCGCGACCGGCAAATGCGGGGGCTGGGCGGCAAAGACAATGGGCAGGCTGCGCGCCGCGGCGACGAACTCCTCGGCTGCGAGGGGGACCGCCGTCGCCTCCCGCGCGAAGGCGAAGCCGGCCTCCCGCACCCGGAGCTTGCCGTGGCGCTGGGCGTTCAGCGGCTCGAGGCTGCCGTAGAGCGGCGGCAGCACGGGCGCCGCGGCGGCGACGCCGTTGGCGGCGGGTGGTGCGGTGTCGGACATGGGCGGGCCTCCAGGCAGGGTGTCGCGGGCCGGGCGGACCGCCTTTGCGACCCTTTCTGCCCGGCCCCCCGCGCCCCGGCAAGCGGAGCAGATCGCCGGTCCTGTCCGAATATGCTGCCGGAGTGCAAGGCGCCGGAGCGGCGCGGCCCGGTACGGATGGCGGTTCCGCACCGGGCCGCGCGGGCCTCAGAACAGGTCGAAGCCGCCCGCTGGCGTCGGCGCCAGGATGCTGCCGTCATCGATCGCGGCGTCGAGCCCGCGCAGGGTCACGCCGTCGAGCCTTGCGATGACCTGCCAGCCGGCCTCTGCCGTATGGGCTTCCAGCACGGTAACGCCGAAGGCGCTCGACCCGCGCAGGAACTCGTCCGCCGCACCAGTGCCGCCGATGACGGGGGAAAGGACGAAATCCTCGAACCCGACCCTGTCCTCGCCGAGGACGAAGTCGAAGACCCGATCGACCCCAAGGTCCCCGGCGCGCCAGAGGAAGATGTCGGCCCCGGCACCACCCCGGACCTGATCAACTCCGGCGCCGCCTGCGATGACGTCGTTGCCGCCATTCCCATTGATGGAATCCGCGCCCGTTCCGCCAAGCAGCGTATCGCTCCGACTGCCGCCGCCGATCGTGTCCGCGTCGCCACCGCCGGCAAAGGCGGTGGCCCTGGCATTGCCGGCCACCATGATGTCGGCGCCGGAGGAGCCTTCGATCCGCTCCACCTCCGTGATGGCCATGCCGGCGGCACCGCCGCCATGCACACCGGTCAACAGGTCGACCAGGACGGGCGTGCTGCCGAAACGCAGCACGTCGGCACCCGCCCCCCCGAGCACCGAATCCCCCGCCCCGGCAAGGATGGTGTCGTTGCCCGACCCCCCGTTCAAGGTATCTGCGTCGGCGCCGCCCGAGAGGTAGTCGTCGCCGGCCAGGCCGCGCAGTTCGTTAGCTTCGGCATCGCCCCAGAGGCTGTCGGCCTGCGCGGTGCCGTAGACCGTCTCGATGTCGTCCAGCGCATCCGCGCCGATGGAGACGCCGATCGCCAGATCGGTGGCGAGGTTCACCTGCACGCCGGAGGCTTCGGCCGAGTAGTCGAGCAGGTCCGTGCCGGCGCCGCCATCCATGCTGTCGTTTCCGGCACCGCCAGTGAGGGTATCGTTGCCGCCCTCCCCGTGCAGGCTGTCGTCGCCGCCACGCCCCGACAGCGCCTGTCCCGCGCCGTCGCCAACGAGGATGTCGGCCGCCTGGCTGCCCTCGAAGCGCTCGATGGAGACGAAGACGTCGCCCGCCGCCTCCCCGGAGTGGATGCCGGTTGAGAGGTTGAGGATGACGGCGGAGGTGAAGCGCGCGGTGTCGGTGCCGGACCCGCCGAGCTGGCTGTCCGCCCCTGCGCTGCCCTGCAGGGTGTCGTTGCCGTCACCGCCATCGAGCACGTCGTTGCCGCCGGCGCCGCTGAGGAAGTCGTTGCCGCCATGGCCGAGCAGGCCGTTGCCGGCGTCGTTGCCGGCCAGGATGTCGCCCTTGCCGCTGCCGGCGATGTTCTCGATACTGTCATAGGTGTCGCCGAGCGCCCAGCCGAGCGTACCCGTGCCGGTGGCGAGGCTGGCGGAAATGCCGCTGCCGCCCGCACCGAGATAGCTAACCCAGTCGGTGCCGGCGCTGCCGAACACGGATTCGGCGCCGCTGCCGGCCTCGATCAAGTCGTTGCCGGTCCCGCCCACGAGGAC
This sequence comes from Acetobacteraceae bacterium, assembly GCA_027489135.1. Classification (GTDB taxonomy): domain Bacteria; phylum Pseudomonadota; class Alphaproteobacteria; order Acetobacterales; family Acetobacteraceae; genus JAIEOP01. The sequence continues at coordinate 622 of JAIYAI010000588.1, read as the reverse complement.
ACCCCCGCCGGAGCCGGAGCGCAGCGTGTCGTTGCCCTCGAAGCCGTGCAGCGTATCGAAGCCGGCACCGCCGGTGATCAGGTTGTCGGCCTGGTTGCCGAGGATGGAATCGTCGCCCGCGCCACCAGTCGCGTTCTCGATCAGGCTGCGCTCGTCGTCCTGGTAGAGCAGCGCGTTGAACACCGAGCCGCGGGCGAAGGCATCGGCACCCTGAGTGTCGGAATCGCGGTTGAGGTCGGCCGCCTGGAAATTGCTGTCACGGTCCATGTCGGACCACATGCCAGGGCGGAGGTCGATGTTGAGGTCGCGCGACGACCCGTACAGCGAGAAGTCGTAGGTGTCGGTGCCGTCACCGTCCCAGATGGTGCGGAAGATGATGTTGTCCGCGGGCGCAGTCTGACCGACGCCGTTGATGGACATCTGCCCCGTCGTCGGGCTGAAGGCGTAGGTCGTGTCGCCGGAACGCGTCTCGAAATCGGCGCCGTACATGTGCTGCAGCGCCGCGATGTCGAGCATCATGAAGCTCTGCGCATACTCGTTCCGCTCGTTCGAGAAGGCGTCGATGGGAGTGTCGGAATTTCCGTGTATGGCCGGTCGGTTGAACGACACGGTCAGGCCATGG
>JAIYAI010000165.1 GCA_027489135.1 Acetobacteraceae bacterium | reverse complement strand
CGAGCGCGATCTGGATGCACCTGCACGGCTGGCCATCGACCCTGCCGGTGATGATTCTGCTGGGGCTGGTGGGCGCCGGAGTGCTCGGCTGGCTGCTGGTGCTGGCGCTGACCGGCAACGAGATATGGCGGCAGCTGCGCCAGGTCCTGCCCCTGCGGGGCCTGCGCAAGGCGGAATGACGGCACCGGGCCCGCCCATTGCCGGGCGCGGTGGCCCGCCTTAGAGCAGGCGTGTACGCGCCGGCGCGCGGCGGCAGGTCCAGCAGGATCCGCCGATGGCACCATTGCCCTGGCCCGCCGACCGTGAGGGTCGGTCGTCCCCCCCGCCGGCGAACCGAGGCGATGCGCAGGGGAGGCAAGGCGATGACGATCCACTTCGTCGTCCATGACGAGGGCGACAGCGTGGGCGTGGTGGTGGTCGAGGGGCTCAAGGCCTCCAACCGCATCAACGGCTGGATCATGGACCAGGACAAGATGATCGAGTTCGACGCGAAGTCGGACATCCCGATCGGCCACAAGCTGGCCATCAAGCAGATCAAGGCCGGCGACACGATCATCAAGTACGGCGTCGACATCGGCAAGGCGATCGCCGACATCGCGCCGGGCGAGCACCTGCACGTCCACAACGTCAAGACCAAGCGCTGGTAGGGGGCACGCCACCATGGGCATCAACCTGAAGGGTGCGTCCTTCGAAGGCTGGCGGCGCGAGAACGGCCGGATGGGCGTGCGCAACCACGTCATCATCCTCCCCGTCGACGATCTGTCGAACGCCGCGGCCGAGGCGGTCGCCAACAACATCAAGGGCGCGCTGGCCATCCCGCACGCCTATGGCCGGCTGCAGTTCGGCGCCGACCTCGAACTGCATTTCCGCACGCTCATCGGCACCGGCACCAACCCGAACGTCGCCGGCGTGGTGGTCATCGGCATCGAGCCCGGCTGGACCGGCCGCATCGTCGAGGGCATCGCCAAGAGCGGCAAGCCGGTCGAGGGCTTCGCCATCGAGCAGAACGGCGACATCAACACCATCGCCAATGCCAGCCGCGCCGCCTACAAGCTGGTCAAGCACGCATCGCGGCTGAAGAGGAGCAAGGCCGATCTGGTCGAGCTCTGGGTCAGCACCAAGTGCGGCGAGAGCGACACGACGAGCGGGCTGGCAAGCTGCCCGACCGTCGGCAACGCCTTCGACAAGCTCTGGGAGAACGGCAACACGCTGGTCTTCGGCGAGACCACGGAGCTGACCGGCGGCGAGCACCTGGTCGCGGCGCGCTGCCGCACGCCCGAGATCCGCGACCAGTTCATGGCGATGTTCGACCGCTACCAGCGCGTGGTCGAGGCGAACAAGACGAGCGACCTCTCGGACAGCCAGCCCACCAAGGGCAACATCGAGGGTGGCCTGACCACCATCGAGGAGAAGGCCCTCGGCAACATCCAGAAGATCGGCAAGAAGTGTCTCGTCGACGGCGTGCTCGACAAGGCGGAGGAGCCGACCCATCCCGGCCTCTGGTTCATGGACAGCTCCTCGGCCGCGGCCGAGATGGTCACGCTCTGCGCGGCCTCGGGCTACGCCGTGCACTTTTTCCCGACGGGCCAGGGCAACGTCATCGGCAATCCGATCCTGCCGGTGATCAAGCTCACCGCGAATCCGCGCACGCAGCGGACGATGTCGGAGCACATCGACGTCGACGTCACCGGCCTGCTGCAGAAGCGGATGAACATGGACGATGCGGGGGAAGCGCTGCTCGACTGCATGCTGCGCACCGCGGACGGGGAACTGACGGCGGCCGAACTGCTCGGCCACCGGGAGTTCTCGCTGACCCGCCTCTACGAGAGCGCCTGACAAGGCTGCAGCCGGTGCATGCGACGCCGCATGCACCGGCATGCGACGCTTTGCATCTCCCTGGCCGGACGCCTGCGGAGCATAATGCCGCCGGAACGTCCTTGATCCTGCCTGCGCCCTGCGGCACGCTTGCGCCGCCGGGAGGGACGCTGTTTGGCCGTTGCCGCCAGGACCGACCATTTCGCTGAAAAGCTGGCGTTGGCGCTCGAACGGGCGCAGATGAGCCGCGCCGCCGTGGCGCGCGAGGTCGGCATCGACAAGTCGGTCGTTGCGCGCTGGGTGGCCGGCCAGGTCCATCCCACGGAGCACAGCCTTATCGCCCTGACGGAGGTGCTGGCGCGCCGCCTGCCGGGCTTCACCCTCGGCCATTGGCGGCTGGCGGAGACCGACTTCGCCGCCCGTATCGGCGAAGCCCCGCCCGCCCCGCCGCAGGGGCTGCTGGCGAATGCCACCGCCTGGACGGCGCCAGGGCTGGACCGCGCTTTCGCCTCCTATGGCGGGCTCTGGCTCTTCCTCTACGACAGCGTCCGCGTGCACCGCCTCTTCGGCATGGTCTGCGAGATCCGCGCCGGCGAAGGCGTGCTGGAGGCCGAGGTCCGCGACGACGAGAACTGGCACGGCCGCGGCCCTGCCTTCGCCCTTCACGGCAAGCTCTGGATGACGCTCGAGGAGGTCCAGCACCGCGACAGCTTCGGCTTCGGCTGCTTCTGGGGCACGACCCGCGGCAAGGCCGAGATCCTCGACGGCCTGGCGATGGTGCGGGAATTCGCGCCCTCCGCCGCCCCTGGCGCGACGCATGTCGCGGCCTTCCGCCTGGCCGACCCGCTGGTCGATCCGGAAGCCTCGGCAGCGCGCTACCAGGCCGCGGTGGCACGGGTCGCCCGGCTCAACCAGGGCGTGTGGGAGGAGGTGCTGCCGGCGGGCTTTGCGGAGGGACTGCGCAAGTCCGTCAGCAGCCTCGGCGCGACGCTCAGGCTCGGCGTCGAGACCAGCCTCGCGGTCAATGAGTTCGATCTGAAGCCTGCCGAGGCGCCGGAGGGACCGCGCCGCGTCGCGTTGTCATTGCTGCGGGGGCTGTTCCGCGACGTGACCGGCTGATCACGCAATCGCGCGCGCCGGTCATGCATCGGTCATTGCGGGATCGATGCATGGCGCGTGCATCGCCCTGCCTGCCGTAGCATCTCCCCGTTGCGCGGCGAGTGGCGCGAGGCTGACCTCCACCGGGCATGCCGCCCGGGGGGAATCCCAGATGACCGACGCCATCAAGAACGTCGCCAGCGGCGACGCCAACATAGACGCCCTTACCGCGACGTATAAATGGGCGGGCGCAAGCGTCACCTTCGGCATACCGACCGACGAGGCCCAGTACGGCGACTACGAATACGGCAAGACGATCAAGGGCGAGTGGGTGCCGGCAGATGAGACCGTCGGCTTCGTGGCCCCGACCGTGCTGTTCGCCCAGGCGGTGCGCGACGCGATGGCCGCCGTCGAGTCCTTCACCGCGCTCGACCTCATCGAGATGGTCGCAAATCCCGGCGATGCGGACATCCGTGCCGGCGTGACCACGACGCCGAAGCCGTGGATGGCTGGCAGGGCCTACGCGGTTGGTCCGAAGCCCGAGGACGACGCCCTGGCCTATCTCGGCGGCGACGCCTGGTTTCCGACCGGCCGCACCGAGACCTTCGGCACCTACGACTACATCATCGTCGCGCACGAACTCGGGCACACGCTCGGGCTCAACGACATCATCGCTGGCGGCACGGAGATGACGGCGGACCGCCAGTCGACCGAGTTCTCGATCATGACCTACAGCACCTATATCGGGGACACCAAGGACGGCTGGAACCACCCCTACGGCAACGCGCCCCAGTCCTACATGATGTACGACATCGCCTCGCTGCAGTTCATGTATGGTGCCGACTTCACGACCAACGGCGGCAACACGATATACAGCTTCGACTCGGCGACCGGCGAGATGTTCGTCAACGGCGCGGGACAGGGCACCCCGGTCGAGAACATTCTGTTCCGGACGATCTGGGACGGCAACGGGATCGACACCTACAGCTTCGCCTCCTACGGCGCGAACCGCGACCTCGTTATCGACCTCGCCCCCGGCGGGTGGTCGGACGTGGACCGCGACAGCACCTACCAGGCCTCGGACCTCAATGGCGGGCCGAACGGAGGCTACGCACGCGGACAGGTCTTCAATGCCCTGCTGTACCAGGGCGACGAGCGCAGCCTGATCGAGAACGCCATCGGCGGCGAGGGCAACGACAGCATTCTGGGCAACCAGGCCGACAACGCCCTCACCGGCGGCAAGGGCAATGACAGCCTGCGCGGCCTCGCCGGCAACGACACCCTCACCCAGGGCAGCGGCGGCGGCATCCTCGACGGCGGCGCGGACAATGACTGGATCCATGCCGGCAGCGGCGCCGACAACATCATCGGCGGCACAGGCGCGGACCGTGTCTTCTACAGCGGCTCCAACGCCGGCGTCGTGGTGAATCTCGCCGCCGGGACGGGCGCGCTCGGCTGGGCGGCGGGCGACATCATCAGCGGCATCGAGCATGTGACCGGGTCTGAGTCCGGCGACACCATCACCGGCAATGGCGAGACCAACTCCCTGCTCGGCAAGGGCGGCAATGACCTGCTGAACGGGGCTGGCGAGGACGACATCGTCAGCGGCGAGGCGGGGAACGATACGCTGATCGGCGGCTCGGGCGGGGACTTCCTGGTCGGCGGCGACGGCATCGACACGGTCCGCTACGGCACCGCCGTCACGCTGAACCTCACCACCGGCATCCACACCGGAGAGGCCGCAGGCGACGCCTTCAACCAGGTCGAGCGCTTCGAGGGCAGCAACGCCGGCGACGTCATCACCGGAGACGCCGGCGGCAACGTCTTCGACGGCCGCGACGGCGACGACGATCTGAACGGCATGGGAGGCAATGACGTCCTCACCGGCGGCCGCGGCCTCGATACCATCGATGGCGGCACCGGCACCGACTGGGTCGACTATTCGCTGGCCGGCCCCGACGGGGTGGAGGTGAACCTCGAAGCCGGGATCGCCATCGGCCCGGGCATCGACGGCGACGCGCTGTTCAACATCGAGAACGTCGCGGGCTCTTCGGGTGACGACGAGGTCCGCGGAGATGCCGGCGCCAATCTCCTGCGCGGGAACGACGGCAATGACAGCCTCATCGGCGAGGGCGGGGCGGACAGCCTCTATGGCGGCAGAGGCAACGACACCGTTGTCGGCGGGGCGGGCAAGCTGGTCGACGGCGCCCAGGGCCAGGACGTGCTGAAATTCTTCGGCGCCGCAGTGCAGGTCGACCTCGGCACCGGCATCCATGGCGGCGGCGCGGCGGGCGCCACGATCCTCGGCTTCGAGCGGATCGAAGGCACCGCGGCCGGCGATGTCCTCGCCAGCGGCAACCGGCAGGTGGAATTCCAGGGCGGGGACGGCCATGACAGCCTTTTCGGGGGCAATGGCCTGCAGTGGCTCTACGGCGGCGCCGGCGACGACGACATCAAGGCCGGCAGCGGCGACGACTTCCTCGGGGGCGGCTTCGGGGACGACGTGCTCAGCCCGGGGGCCGGGGTCGACCTTATCCGCTACGCCCTGGGCGACGGCCATGACAGCGTGCTTGGCTACGACGCGACGGAGGATTTCATCGCCCTCGATGCGGCGTCCTTCGGCGCCACGCCCGACGATCCCATCGCCGACTGGGTGGCCGTGGGCGCCGCCCCCGATGCCAGCCATGGCTGGCTGCTGATCATCGGCAACACGCTGGCCTGGGATCAGGACGTCGCCGCCCCCGCCGCCGGCCCGGTCACGCTGATGACCTTCCTGCGGGGCGCCGCACCGATGGATGTCGGTGACGTCATCTGGGCGTAAGCCGGAAAAGCCCGTGGGGAAGCCTGTGCGTAGGGCATTCCCCCCGGGGTCCCACGGACCATCCCGGACGCAGGCCGCCCGAGCATCAGGTCCGGACGGCCAACGGACCGGCGCGGGATCCCCTGCCGCGCGAACCATGTGCGGTCTGCCGGCCGCCGGTCATGCTTCTGCCAAAATCGAGTGCAATAAAGGCCCGAGGGAGGCCATCCTCACGAAACCGTGAAATTGACTCCCAGGCAATGGCGCTGCAATGCCTGTCGCAGTGCAGCAAAGCGGAGATCACCCCGTGGAGCGTCTACGTCTGGGCGTGCTCGACGGCGAGGGACGTTTCGGGGAAGGGCTCGTCGGATTCCTCGGCTCGCACGGCATCACGGCCGACCTGCACGCGGAGGCGACGCCGCTGATCGAGCGCCTCGAACAGAGCGTCCTCGGCATGCTCGTCATGCATGAGCACGGCGGCGGCAACCTGCTGCCGACCCTGCAGCGCATCCGCACCGTGTCCCGCGTACCCTGCATCGTGGTGGGCGACGAGAGTGACCCGGACCGCAGCATAGGTCTGCTCGACGCCGGCGCCGACGACATGATGCCGCGCGAGACCCCGCTGCCGATCATGCTGGCACGCATGCGCGCGGTGTTCCGGCGTGGCGCCTGGGGCTTGGCGGGCGATGCGATGCGCGAGGCGGAGGCGCTGCGCGGGCCGCACTGGCGGCTGCTCCGGCACCGGCGGGAACTCTATCGCCCGGATGGCGGCGAATGCCGCCTGACCACGGCCGAGTTCGACCTCTTCTGCCTGCTGGTCGACAGCGGTCCCGGCGCCGTCAGCCGGGAGACCATCTGCCGTGAGGTCTTTCACCGCCGCTGGCGCAGTGAGGACCGCACGGTCGACAACCTGGTGGTGCGCCTGCGCCGCAAGCTCGATGACGACGCGCGGTCGACCATCCGCACCCTGCAGGGGCGTGGCTACGCCTTCGTCGGCTTCGAGCAGGCCGAGTTGCGGGACGCCTGACGGGCGCCCCGCCGCCCCCCCGGGCGCACAGACCGATGCACGGCTCACGGTCCGGGCGCTGACCCCATCGGGTGATGCTCACCCTGGGTCATGCCACCTGCGGCGCGACGCGTCTGTCCGACGGGCTCAGGCGACCTCGAACAGTCCCGCGGCGCCCTGGCCGCCGCCGATGCACATGGTGATCACAACGTATTTCGCGCCACGCCGCTTGCCCTCGATCAGGGCGTGGCCGGTCATGCGCGCCCCGCTCATGCCATAGGGGTGGCCGACGGCGATGGCGCCGCCATCGACGTTCAGCCGCTCATCCGGAATGCCGAGCCGGTCGCGGCAGTAGAGCACCTGGCAGGCGAAGGCCTCGTTCAGCTCCCAGAGGCCGATATCGTCCACCGTCAGCCCGTGCTGCTTCAGCAGCTTCGGCACGGCGAAGACGGGGCCGATGCCCATCTCCGAGGGATCGCAGCCGGCGACCGCCATGCCGCGATAGATCCCGAGGGGATGCAGGCCACGCCGAGACGCCTCCTTCTCCTCCATCACGACGGCAACGCTGGCGCCGTCCGAAAGCTGGCTGGCATTGCCGGCGGTGACGAAGCGCCCTTCCTTCACCTGCTGGCCGTCCTTGAAGACGGGCTTGAGGGACTTCAGCCCCTCGAGCGTGGTGTCGGCGCGGTTGCCCTCGTCCTTCTTCAGCAGCACCTCCTTGTGGGAGATGGCGCCGCTCTCCTTGTCGGCGATCGCCATGACGGACGGCATGGGGACGATCTCGTCGTCGAACTTCCCCGCGGCCTGGGCGGCGGCCGTGCGCTGCTGGCTGCGCAGCGCGTACTCGTCCTGCGCGTCGCGGCTGACCTGGTAGCGCTCCGCCACGATCTCGGCTGTCTCCAGCATCGACATGTAGAGGCCGGGGACATGCTCGTTCAGCCAGGGGTCGCGCAGCCGGTCGCGGCGCATCTGCTGGGTCTGCACCAGCGAGATGGATTCGAGCCCGCCGCCGACGGTGATCTGCATCCCGTCCGCGATCACCTGCTTGGCCGCGGTGGCGATGCCCATGAGGCCGGAGGAGCACTGCCGGTCCAGGCTCATGCCCGCGACCGTGTCCGGCAGCCCGGCTCGCAGCGCGCATTGGCGGGCGAAGTTGGACCCGGTGCTGCCCTGCTGCAGCGCGGCGCCGAGGATCACGTCGTCGACCTCGCCCGGGTCGATCTTCGCGCGCTGCACGGCGGCGGCGATGACATGCCCGCCCAGCGCCTGGGCCTGGGTATCGTTGAAGGCGCCTCGATAGGCGCGCCCGATCGGCGTGCGGGCGGTGGAGACGATGACGGCACTGCGCATGGTTATGGTTCCTCCCAGGGGGTGCTTCGGATCAGGCGCCGAGGATCTTCCAGACCCCGTCCGCGGACACGACGGTGCGGTCGCCCACCACCAGCATGCCACGCACGAAGACGACGGTGCGGGTGGCGCGCATCACCTCGGCGCGGGATTCGACGAAGTCGCCGATGCGGGCGGGCGAGATGAAATGCGTGTTGAGCTGGACCGTGGTGCAAGGCTTGCGGCCGGCCGATTCCCAGACCGCCATGCCCAGCATGTCGTCGGCGAAGCTCATCAGCATGCCGCCATGCACCACGCCGCCGATATTGGCGTGGCGCTTCTCGGCCAGGAAGCCGTAGCGCCAGCGCTTGAGCTCCCCCGGCTCACGTTTCGCCCAGAAGGGGCCGATCAGGGCGGGGTAATCCTCGGCCGGCAGGGGCTTCCAGCCCGCGGCGCGCGGATCGAAGGGGGGCTCTCGGGTTTCGTGCGGCATACGCAGGATATAGCGGCGGCCCAGGGTCGGCGGAAACCGGCCCGTCCGTGCGTCCGACAGGACCGCCTGGCGTCAGGCCACGGCGAAGATCGACCTGGCCCGCATCCCGCGGTCGCGCATCGCGGCGAACTCCGCCTCACCGGGCTCAGGGATCCCTGCGGATTGCCACTGGGGCCGAATCGGTCCCTCGATCTCCCGCCGCAGCGCGGCCGGCATTCCGGCGTCGAGGTCGACCCAGTCGAGCTGCCCCGTGCTGCCCTGCGCACGGCGCTGCGCCAGCGCGTCGATGACGCGCAGCACCATCCAGCCGACCGCGGGCACAACCTTGTAGAAGAAGGCACGGTTGTCGTCAGGCAGCCGGCCCAGGGCGTCGCCGACATGGATCGGCGGCGTCTGCGCGATCACCGGGCCTGCATCGACCTGCTCGATCATCCGGTGCACCGACCAGCGCGTATGATGCACGCCACGGGCGGACATGTCGGCCCAGGGTGTCGGCCCCGCACCATGCCCGTTCATGAGATCGGTCGGATGGCAATTGTAGGCGCCATGGGGCACGGCATCGAGGATGGCGCGATCCAGCACCTGGCCGAAGCCGCAGGTTAGGATCGCATCGGGCTGCCATTCCGCCAGCAGACGGCGGAAGCCGGGCGTCTTGATCTCCCCGGTATAGACCGGCACGCTAGCCTCCAGGGCACAGCCGACAAGCGCGCTCTTCACCCGCAGGCGCTCCTCCGGCGTCATCAGGCCCCATGCCCGCTTCTTGAGGCTGATGCGCGCTTCGGGGCTGATCGGATCGTCGGTGACGACGCCGGTGATTTGCAGCGGCAATGGGCCGCGCCGGCGATAGGCCAGGGCGGCCCGCAAGGCGGCATGGCCGATCCAGAAGCTGCCGAACAGCGCGAGGCGCAAAGTGCCGTCCGCGGGCGGCGGCGCGGCCTGCGCCTGGGGCGGCACAAGCAGCATGCCCCAGCGTGCGCCTTCCAGCGTATGCGCGGTGGTGCCGCGGCACAGGCCGGTCAGATGGTCGCGCAAACGGGGATCCCATGGCGTCGCGGGAGCGTCTGGCATACCGCTGTCGGAAACACGCGCCCCTTGCTCCGTTCCCGGCACATAGCGATCCATGACGATCCTGTTCACGCCAATCGTGAGCGAAGGATTAACCGCTCATCTCTGAACTGCAATGCCTGATTGCACCGCTGGGCGTATCGCGTAAATTCGATACGATATGGTTACTTCTTGCCCCGATTAGTTGTGCCCAATTGTTTCCAGGTCCAATGAGTTGCGTATGCGTCAGAGAAGATGATTACCGGTTGCGCCACGCCATGGAACAGCGCAGAAGGGCGTGACGAACAGCTCGCCAGCCTGTCCCAAGGTGCCAATGAGTCGGACGATTGCCGCCGCCGTCGCCTGCATGACCCTGACCGCACTCTTCTATATGCTGGTCTGGCCGCGCGAGGATGATCGTCGGCCCAGCGCCCCCGCCTATTCCAGCACCGTCTACGACCCGCGCTAGGTGCCGGCGCCGGCAGCGTCACGCGGTCATCGCCGTCGCGCCCCGCCGTCCCCGCCCCTTGGCCGGCCTGCGCCGCTCTCCCCCCTGTACGGCGCCAGCTGCAGAACCGCCCACCGCGATCTCGAGTCCCTGCATCGGCGTGTCCTGCGTCGTCGTTCGCGCTATCGGAGAGACTGGGCCCTGGCCCGCGCCGGACCGCCGGCTTCCATGCCACAGGATGCAGGACGCATGTTGCCGCAAGACACCCTCGACGCCGCCCGTGCCCTGCTCGCCGCCATGGAAGCCCGCGGTCTCACCCTGGCGACGGCGGAAAGCTGCACAGGCGGGCTGATCGCCGCCGCGCTGACGGCGATCCCTGGCTCATCGGCCGTCGTCACGCGCGGATACGTCACCTATTCCAATGACGCGAAACGGCAGGAACTCGGCGTGCCCGCCGCCGTGCTCGAGGCCGTCGGCGCCGTGAGCGAGGAGACGGCGCGGGCCATGGCGGAAGGAGCGCTCGCGCGCGCCGGCGTCGACCTCGCCGTCAGTTGCACGGGCATCGCCGGCCCCGGTGGCGCGACCCCAACCAAGCCCGTCGGCCTCGTCTTCATCGGCCTCGCCCGCAAGAACGCACCGACGCAGGTGCGACGCCACGTCTTTCCGGGCGACCGCACCGCGGTGCGGGCGGCGACGGTGGCCGAGGCGCTGGCCCTGGCGCAGCGCCACCTCTAGCCCGGCGTCCGGCTTCTCCGTGCCCGCCCGCCGGATTGCCGGCTGTTAAGGTGCAACCGCAGCGCGCGCGTGCATCCATGCACCGGGCCACCCGCGGCCGCATAAGGATAGACACGAGCCCCATGCAAACGCCGATCGCTGCCCTCCTTGCCGCGCTGGCCCTCGCCTCGCCCGCCGCGGCGCAGGCCCCGCAGGGCTTCGCAGATACCGATACGGGCCGAGGGGTCGGCGCCGCAGGCAGCGCCGTTCGCCACACCGTGCTGCGGTCGCCGATGGGACCGCAGGGGGCGATGCCGCCCGGCGGGATCTCGCCGGCACAGGCCAAGGGCCAGCAGGCGCCGCAGCCGCAGCAGGGCGTCAGCGATGACCCCTCCTTCCGGCTCACCAATCGCGGCAGCCTTACGATCCAGGAGGTCTACGTCTCCTCGGTCCGCACCGATGACTGGGGCGAGGACCGGCTCGGCGCCGACGTGCTGGAACCGGGCCAATCCATCATCATCCGCCTGCCGCGCGGCGACTGCCTGAACGACATCCGCATCGTCTTCGACGACGATTCGGCGCAGGAGCGTCGGCGCGTCGATACCTGCGCGCTGACCGACATCGGTTTCCCCTAGCGGCGGTCGGTCCCCAGGCACCATCCCGGAGCGGTGGTCAGTCGGCGACGATCCCGCGCGCCTCGATCAGCCGACGCCACTTCGCCACGTCTGCCGCGACGAAGGTGCGGGCCGCCTCGCCGGCGATGGCCGGCACCTCGCCGTCGACGGTATTCTCCAGCCGGTCGCGCACCGCGGGGTCCGCCAGCGCCTGGCCCGTGGCGGCGCCGAGGCGCGCCAGCACCGCGGCGGGCGTGCCCCGCGGCGCGGCGAGGCTCGCCCAGGTCACGCTCTCGAAGCCCGGCAGCCCCGCCGCCTCCGCCACCGTCGGCACCTCCGGCAGGCGCCGTGTGCGCCGCGGCGCCGTCACCGCCAATCCGCGTAGCCGCCCGCCGCCGCCCAGCTGCCCGACGGCGCCGACCGTCGTGCTCATCATCATGGTGATCTCGCCGGACAACACCGCCGTCAGCCCCGCCGCATCGCCACGATAGGGGATGTGCGTCATCTGCACGCCTGCTGCGGCACAGAGCAGTTCCGCAGTCAGGTGGTGCGATGAGCCGACGCCGCCCGAGCCATAGGTGACGCTGCCAGGACTGCGCCGCGCCGTCTCCAGCAGGGCACGCAGGTCGCGGGCGGGGTTGTCGTCCCGCACCACCACGACGAAGCCGTAGCGCAGCAGGATGGCAATCCAGTCGAAGCCCTCGACCGGGTCGTAGTCGCGGATGCGGCCGAAGGCGGCGTTCACCGCATGGCTGCCGGTGGGCAGGCCGAGCGTGTAGCCATCCGGCGCGGCGCGGGCGAGCGCGAGGGAGCCGATATTGCCGCCCGCCCCGGGCCGCCCCTCCACCACGACAGGCTTGCCAAGCAGGTCGCCGAGCGGCGCCGCGACCAGGCGCGCCACCGTGTCGGCCCCGCCGCCCGGCGGGAAGCCATGGATCAGCGCCAGGTTGCGCTCCGGCCAGGGGGACTGCGCCAGGGCGGGGCGCGCCAGCAGCGCGGCAGCGCCCGCCGCGATCATCGTCCTGCGCCTTGGCATGCCTCCCTCCCTCCGCTCACGCGTTCCTGGCCCCGGCTCGCGTGCCAGCGAAGCCGGGTGGTGGCGGGCCGGAATCGCAGGATACAACCAATTCAGGGGGCTATCGCATGTGCCGGACAAATTCGCGGGCCGCACCCCGGGCAGTGACCGCGGGCGTTATAGGAAATTTCTCTGCATCACCGCAAGCCCTCCTGACCCACCCCTGCGCCGCTGTTAGCCTTCCCGGCAGGAGGATACCGCCATGCCCGACAAGTGGCTCCGCACGACGGAGTGCCTGACCTTCGCGGTGGAGGGCGCCGTCGCGCGCATCACCCTCAACCGCCCCGAGAAGCGCAATGCCCTGTCCCGCACCCTGCTGCGCGAGCTGCGGGAAGCGCTGCTGGAAGCGGACGACCGCAAGGCGATCCGCTGCATCCTGCTGCAGGGCGCGGGGAAGGATTTCTGCTCCGGCTACGACATGGCGGCGAGTTCGCCGAACGGCGCGCCGGTGGACGGCGACTACGACCCGTCGCTCTATCGCCGCGGCGCGGAGGCGATCGACGACGATGCCTGGCGGCTGGAGCGCAACGGCGCCGATATCCTGACCATCTTCGACCTGCACAAGCCGGTCATCGCCGCGGTGCACGGGCATTGCGTGGCGGGGGGCACGGACCTGGCGCTGTCCTGCGACATGGTCATCGCCGCGCATGACGCGAAGATCGGCTTCCCCGCAGTGCGCAGCCAGGGCACGCCGCCGATGCACTGGTGGATCTACCATGTCGGGCCGCAATGGGCGAAGCGCATGCTGCTCACCGGCGACATGCTCTCCGGCCGCGACGCGGCGAAGATCAACCTGGTGCTGAAGTCGGTGCCCGCGGCAAAGCTGCACGACGCCGCGACCGCGCTGGCGCAGCGCCTCGCGCTGATCGATGCCGATGTGCTCGCCGGCAACAAGCGCATCGTGAACATGGCGATGGAGCTGATGGGCGCGCGCACCATGCAGCGCTTCGCCGCCGAGACCGACGCGCGCGGGCACCTCGCCGCCGCCGCCCGCGCCTTCACCGCGACGGCGAAGGCGGAGGGGCTGTCGCGCGCCTTCAAGCTGCGGGATGCGCCCTTCGGCGACGGGATGGTAAGGCCGGACGAGGAGTAGCGGCGCTGCTTCATTGGAGCAGACGCCGCGCATCGGGCTGGCGACGACGTGCCCCCTGCGTCGTCCGTCCCGGCGCGCAGCCCGGCATCTTCGAGATCAGGCGAGGCGTTTTGCAACGCCAGGCCGGGCATGAGGCTCAGGGCGGCGCCGGTGGCGTGTCGCCTTGGGCGCTATGCCGCCTTTCGCCGGATCAAGGCAGAGGCGGCAAGCAAGCCAATACCGAGTACAAGGCCGAGCCAACCCCACCTGGAAAGGCTGCTTGTCGCGAGCATGCTGCGAACAGCCGCGGCTTGCTGGCCATCCGCGTCCAGAAGGACCTCACCGGAGCAGCCTCCGCCAATCACGGACAGCGCGGGGGTGCTATCAACGCGCCTCGTCTGATTTGGCAAATGCTGCGTCGTCCCCACGCTGCGCAAGCCAACAAGAACGCGCCTGGAGTCCGGTAGAACTCCGATCGAGCGAGCGGAAATGGTAATGCGGGACGGGGCCCACCCGAGCAATACCTCCTCGACCTCGAGATCCAGTGTTGTCCAGTCCGTTCGATTGATGATCTCTTGCCGCCGGTTGTCGTCCAAGTCCGCCCGCTCGCCCAGGGTCTGAAATAGCTTCGCACGCATGCGTCGCGCTTCAGGGTCGACGAGGTGCGTGATGCTGTCCACGCGACCGACGACCACAACCTCCGCCTCCCTCCTCACCAGTGTGCGGGCATCGTCGCCGCGCCAGACGGAGCAAGCGCCGGCGGGGCTCGTGCCTGTCACGGCCCCGATCAGCAGCGGCAGCACCGCCGTCAAGCGTGCTCTGAACATCGGGGTCTCCAGACGTCCTTGCAGATCACAGGAAACGACGTGCGTAGGCCACGATTTCGGGCGCGACGCATCGGCGCGACCGGCTGATGTCACCGCGACTGACAGACTTCCGCCGCCAGCGACCCGCGGCCCGGAGAAGGAGACATCGCACCGCGAATGGGCCAACGCCTGCCGGCGAATCGGCATCCACCCCTGCCGTGGCGCCCTTCGGAACAGTGACGTCAATTGTTCCGGTTGCGCCGCTGCTGCTGCGCGTTCTGCCAGGCGGCGCGGTCCATCGCCGCCTGGTCCTCGGCGGCGCGCTGCGCCGATTGCTGCATCATGCAGTTCGCATAGGGCGTGGTGCCGCGCTGGAAGCCGAAGCCGTCGCAGGCGGCCTGGTCGGCCCGGCGCTCCATGTCGTCGATCGCCTGGGCGACGGCGCAGCCGCACAGCAGCGGCAGCAGGAGGGCAAGCGGAGCGCGGCGCATGGCGTTCTCCAGCGGATTGTGCCGAGCATGCCGGATCACGCCTCCAGGCGGAAGGCATCGGCGACGCGCCGCACGGCGCCATCGGCGGCGACAAGCAGCACGTCGAAGCGGATGCCTGCCGCGCCGTGGCCGGGGTTTTCCGCCAGCCAGCATTCGGCAGCCGCGGTCAGGCGCGCGCGCTGCTTCGGCCCCAGCGCATAGGCGGCCTCGCTGAAGCTCGGCCGCGCCTTCACCTCGACGAAGGCGAGCAGACCGTCGCGCTCCGCCACCATGTCGATCTCGCCGGCCGCGGTGCGGGCGCGGCGCGCCAGCACGGTCCATCCATCGCGCCGCAGCGCCGCGGCGGCGGCCTCCTCGCCCGTCAGCCCGGCGGCATGGGCGCGGCCGCCGCGCAGGGTCCGCGGCGTGTCCGCCATCAGTGCGTGGCGATCGCCTCGCGGATGATCGCCACCGCCTCCTCGATCATCGGCGCCGTCACGTCGAGATGCGTGCAGGCCCGCACCCGCCCGCCGAGGCCGCTGACCGAGAGCCCCTTCTGCGCAACCTTCGCCTGCAGCGTCGCGACATCCAGGCCCGCGCCGCGCACGTCGAAGAAGACGAGGTTGGTGTCCGGATCCTCCACCACCACGCCCGGGATCTGCGCCAGGCCCCGCGCCAGCGCCTTCGCATTGGCATGGTCCTCGGCCAGGCGATCGATGTGGTGGTCGAGCGCGTAGAGACAGCCCGCGGCGCAGAGGCCGCCCTGGCGCATCGAGCCGCCGAGCCGCTGCTTCCAGCGCCAGGCCTGGCCGATGAACTCCGTCGAGCCGCAGAGCACGGCGCCAAGCGGCGCGCCGAGCCCCTTGGTGAAGTCGAGCCAGACGGAATCGAAGCCCGCTGTCATGTCCTTCGCCGCGACGCCGGCGGCGACGCAGGCATTCATCAGCCGCGCGCCGTCCATATGCGTCGACCAGCCCTCGCCATGCGCGACCGCGGCGACGTCGTTCAACTGCTGCAGCGGCCAGACCGCGCCGCCGCCGATATTGGCGGTCTGCTCCACATGCAGCAGGCGTTGGGGGGGCGTGTAGCGGGTCTTCGGGCGGATCGCGGCGCGCACGTCGTCCGCGGTGAACATGCCACGGG
>JAIYAI010000450.1 GCA_027489135.1 Acetobacteraceae bacterium | reverse complement strand
GCGCCGCCGCTGCGGCCGGAACATGTGCCGGTGGCGCTGGATGTCGGCGCGGTGCTCGGGCACCTGCGCGACCTCGGCCTGGTCGAAGCGCGGCATGCCGTGCCACCGCCCGCCGCGGCCCGGGCCGCCGTGGAGGCGGAATATCTCGGCTACTGGCACCGGATGCTCTGCGAATACGCCGCGCTCCGCCGCAACGAACCTGGCTACGCGAGGGCGGCGGAGGCGGTGGCGCGGCGGCTCGGCGCCGCCTGACCGCGCCCGGCCATCTGGCCGCGATCCGCCCTGCATGGCATCACCCCACCAAGGCGTGATGCCGGTTCGGGGGAAGCGGGGCATGGAAGAGTTCGACTACGTCATCGTCGGCGCGGGTGCGGCGGGCTGCGTGCTGGCCTATCGCCTCTCGGCTTCCGGCAAGCACAGCGTCGCCGTGCTGGAAGCGGGCGGGCCGGACCGCAACATCTTCATCAAGATCCCCGCCGGCTTCAACAAGACCGTCTACAACCCGAAGCTCAACTGGGGCTACGAGACGGCGCCGGGCCCGCATATCGACAATCGCCGCATCCCCTTCCCGCGCGGCAAGGTCATCGGCGGCTCGGGCAGCATCAACGGCCATCTCTATGTCCGCGGCCAGGCGGCGGACTACGACATGTGGGCGCAGCTCGGCTGCCGCGGCTGGTCCTGGGACGACGTGCTGCCCTACTTCAAGCGCGCCGAGACGCGCGGCAACGGCGGCGGCGATCCCTCCGTGCGCGGCAGCGACGGGCCGCTGAACATCCAGGACCAGCGCGACCCGCACCCGCTGTCCGACGCCTATATCGCCGCCAACGAGGCGCTCGGCCTCAGGCGCACGCCGGACTACAACAGCGGCGACCAGGAAGGCACCTTCCTCTACCAGCAGATGATGAAGGACGGGCGGCGCTGGAGCCCGGCCGACGCCTATCTCCGTCCCGCCATGCAGCGGCCGAACGTGAAGGTGATCCAGCGCGCGCTGGCGGAGCGGATCGTCTTCGAGGGCAAGCGCGCCGTCGGCATCCGCTACACGCCGGTGGATGGCGGCCCCGCGACGACCATCCGCGCGCGGCGCGACGTGATCCTGAGCGGCGGTGCGATCAACTCACCGCAAATCCTGCAGATCTCCGGTGTCGGCGATCCCGAATGGCTGCAGGGCATCGGCGTCGATGTCGTGCACGCGCTGCCGGGCGTGGGGAAGAACCTGCGTGACCACTATGCGGTGCGCGTCTCCGCCCTGGTGAAGGGCGCGGGGTCGCTGAACGAACGCTCGCGCGGCCTGCGCCTGGTCGCCGAGGTGATCCGCTACGCCATCACCCGCAAGGGGTTGCTGACCGCCAGCCCGTCCCACGCCGGCGGCTACTTCAAGACCCGCGAAGGGCTGGAGACGCCGGACATGCAGCTCTACTTCGCGCCGGCCAGCTATCCCACCGGGCGCTATGGCGTGACGGACCTCGACACCGTTCCCGGCATGACGCTCGGCGCTGCGCAGCTTCGGCCGGAGAGCAAGGGCTGGCTGAAGGCGCTCTCCGCCGATCCGCGCGCGAAGCCGGAGATCCAGCCGAACTACCTGGCCGACCAGATGGACCGCGATGCGCTGCTCGCGGCGCTGAAGTACATGCGCTCGCTGCTGCACACCCGGCCGCTGGCGGACTACGTGCTGGAGGAGAATTTCCCGGGCCCGAAGGTGCAGACCGACGAGGAGTGGATGGCGCATGCCCGCGCGACGGGCAGCACGACCTACCACCCGATCGGGTCCTGCAAGCTCGGCACCGATCCGATGGCGGTGATCGACCCGGCGACGATGAAGGTGATCGGGCTGGAGGGGCTGCGCGTCGCCGATGCCTCCTGCATGCCGACCATGGTCAGCGGCAACACCTATGCCGCGACGAACATGATCGCGGAGAAGGGCGCCGACCTGATCCTGGCCGGGTAGCGCGGCAGGCGAGGAGCGCGCCATGACCGATGCGCACGATCCCAGTCCGGCGCGCTGGCGGCGCGTGCTGGGCTTCCCGCCCCTGCGCCTCGCATTGCTGGGCGGCGCGTTGTTCCTGATCCTCGGGACCAGCAACGGCTTCGTCCTGCGCCTCGCCGGAGAGCCCTGGGCGGCCATCGCGGTGGTGGCGGCCATGGCGGCGCTGGCGCTGGGCGTCTACGCCGGCTTCGTGCGCCTCGTCGAAGGGCGGCCGGTCGCCGAACTCTCGCCGGCCGGCATGGGCCAGGACCTCGGCCTCGGCCTGCTCGTGGGCGCCGGCCTCTACACGGCCTGCGTCGCGGTGCTGATGGCGCTCGGCTTCTACCGGATCGACGGGCTGAACCCGCTTTCCTTCATGCTGCCCGCCGTGGCGATGGCGCTGGGGTCCGGCATCTTCGAGGAGTTGCTGTTCCGCGGCGCTCTGTTCCGGATCGTCGAGGAATGGCTCGGCAGCTGGATCGCGCTGGCTGTCTCCTCCCTCGTCTTCGGCTTCGTGCATCTGGTCAACCCGGAGGCGACGATCCTCGGCGCGCTCTTCATCAGCATCGAGGCCGGCGTGCTGCTCGGCGCCGCCTACATGGCGACGCGCCGGCTCTGGCTCGGCATCGGCTTTCATATCGCCTGGAACTACACGCAGTCCGGCATCTTCTCCGGCATCGTCTCGGGCAGCGACAGCGACCCGGGGCTCCTCCGGTCGACCATTGCCGGACCGCCCCTGCTGACGGGGGGCAGCTTCGGCCTGGAGGCCTCGCTGATCGCCTTCCTGTTCTGCACCGCGACGGGCGTGCTGCTGCTGGTGATGGCGGTGCGCCGCGGCCAGGTCGTGCCGCCGGCCTGGCGTCGCTTTCCCTAGAGCATGAATCACGCGACAAATCACGAGCACAGACCTTGATCCGCCCTTCCGTGCGCGGCTCGTGGTCTAGGGCTGCGGCTGTCCCTGCATCCGCGCGCGCCACCGCGCGACGTTGCGGTTGTGCTCCTCCAGCGTGCGGGAGAAGGCGTGGCCGCCATCGCCCGTCGCCACGAAGTAGAGGTCGTCGGTCGTCGCCGGGCGCGTCACCGCCAGGATCGCGTCCTTCCCCGGCGATGCGATCGGCGCCGGCGGCAGGCCGCGCACGCGGTAGGTGTTGAAAGGACTGTCGCGGTCGAGATCGGCCCGCGTGATGGCACGCTCGAAGGCGCCGCCCTGTGCCGCCGCGTAGATCACCGTGGGGTCAGACTGCAGCGGCATGCCGCGCCTGAGGCGGTTCAGGAAGACGGCGGCGATGCGCGGGCGTTCCTCGGCGATGCCGGTCTCGCGCTCGACGATGGAAGCGAGGATCAGCGCCTCCCGCGGCGAGGCGAGGGGCAGGCCCTCGGCGCGCTTCTCCCAGGCCTCGGTCAGCGTCGTCGTCATCGCCTGCTCGGCGCGGCGGACGACGCCGGCGCGCGGGTCGCCGTACTGGAAGGCGTAGGTCTCGGGCAGCAGCGCGCCCTCGGCGATGGGCGGCGTCTCGCCCGTCAGGCCCTCGGTGCGCTCGATCAGCGCCAGGATCTGCTTCGCGCTCAGCCCCTCGGCGATGGTCAGGCGGCGCTGCACGGGCCGCGCCTCGCGCAGGATCTGCAGCACCTGTTCCAGCGAGGCATGGGCGGGGAAGGCGAATTCCGCCGCGCGCAGCGGCTTGCCCTGCACCTGGCTGATCCAGGTGGCGATGGCGAAGGCGCGCGGATCGTCGATGACGCCGGCGGTGGCCAGGGCCCGTGCGATGCCCTCGTTGCCACCGCGCGGCACGACGACCGTTTTCGGGGCCGCCAGCGGTCCGGGTGCCCGGTAGATGCGCTGCCCCTGCCAGGCGGCGAGGCCGCCGAGCAGCGCGAGCATGCCCAACAGGCCGAGCAGCCAGCGAAGCATTCTAGGCATGGTGGAAGGGGCGGCAGGACGGCATGGCGAGGATATGCGCGCGCCGTGTCAGCCGCCCAATCAAAGAGCCGCCAGGGCGGCCCGGCGGCGCCCCTGGGATCAGGGCGCGCCGCGGAAGACGATGCTGGCGTTGGTGCCGCCGAAGCCGAAGCTGTTGGACAGCGCCACCTTGATCGGCCGCTCCTGCGCCACCTTGGCGACGCGGTCGATGGGGCTTTCGCGCGAGGGCTTTTCCAGGTTCAGCGTCGGCGGGGCCACGCCGTCGCGGATCGCCAGGATCGAGAAGACGCCCTCGATCGCGCCGGCCGCGCCCAGCAGGTGGCCGACCGCGGACTTGGTCGAGGACATCGCCAGGCCCTTGGCCGCGCCATCCCACAGCCGCTCCACTGCGCCGAGTTCCAGGTCGTCGCCGAGCGGCGTGGAGGTGCCGTGGGCGTTGACGTACTGCACCTGCTCCGGCGTGACCTTGGCGCTGCGGAGTGCGGCGCGCATGGACCGGAAGGCGCCGTCGCC
This sequence comes from Acetobacteraceae bacterium, assembly GCA_027489135.1. Classification (GTDB taxonomy): domain Bacteria; phylum Pseudomonadota; class Alphaproteobacteria; order Acetobacterales; family Acetobacteraceae; genus JAIEOP01. The sequence continues at coordinate 1,508 of JAIYAI010000450.1, read as the reverse complement.
GTCATCGGACGGCGCCGTGATGTGGTGCGCGTCGCCGGACATGCCGTAGCCGATGACCTCGGCGTAGATCTTCGCGCCGCGCTTCTTCGCGTGCTCGTATTCCTCGAGCACCACCACGCCCGCGCCCTCGCCCATGACGAAACCGTCGCGACCCTCGTCCCAGGGACGGGAGGCCTGCTGCGGCGTGTCGTTGTAGCTGGTCGAGAGGGCGCGCGCGGCGCAGAAGCCCGCCATGCCGATCTCGCAGATGCCCGCCTCGGCCCCGCCAGCGACCATCACGTCGGCGTCGCCGAGCGCGATCAGCCGAGCCGCGTCGCCCATGGCGTGCACGCCCGTCGCGCAGGCCGTCACGGCCGAGTGGTTCGGGCCCTTCAGGCCGTACTTGATGGAGACATGGCCGGAGGCGAGGTTGATCAGCGCCGCCGGGATGAAGAAAGGCGACAGTCGGCGCGCCTTGCCGGCGGCGACGAGCTGCGACCCTTCGTAGATGGTCTGCAGCCCGCCGATGCCCGAGCCGATCATCACGCCCGCGGCGCAACGCTCTTCCTCGGTCTGCGGGGTCCAGCCGGAATCCTCGACCGCTTCCGTCGCCGCCACCACGGCGAACTGGACGAAGCGGTCCATCTTCTTCTGGTCCTTCACCGGGATCCACTCGGCGAGGTCGAGCTTGCCCTCGGCGCGCGTCCCCTGCGGCACCTGCCCGGCGATCTTGGCCGGGAGGTCCTTGGTATCGAAGGACTGGATGGCCGAGATGCCGCTCTCGCCGGCGATCAGCCGGCGCCAGACGGTCTCGACCCCGACACCGAGCGGGCAGCAGATGCCCATGCCGGTGACGACCACGCGACGCGGCGCGGCGGCATTCGCGAACACGCTTCGGGCTCTCCGCTCTTGATGGACCGCTCGGGCGGGCTTCGCCTGGTCAGGCGGCCTTCTGCTTCTCGATGTACTCGATCGCGTCCTTCACCGTGGTGATCTTCTCGGCCGCATCGTCCGGGATCTCAACGCCGAAGGCCTCCTCGAAGGCCATGACGAGTTCGACGGTGTCGAGGCTGTCGGCACCCAGGTCGTCGATGAAGGAGGCCTCGTTCGTGACCTTGGCCTCGTCCACGCCGAGGTGCTCAACGACGATCTTCTTCACCTTCTCGGCGGTGGTCTCGCTCATGGCCCTGAAATCTCCTGGGTGGGGCGCGTGCGGCAGCCCGGCGGCCCGGATTCGGGCCGTGCGGCGGGCTTACCATGACTGGCGGGGGGGGCCTAGCCCAAGGGGCGGGCCGTCGCAAGCCGCAACAGGCCAGGACGCGCCGTCGCCGGGGCTTGCGCCGGCGTCGCTTCTCCCCGACCTGTGAGGCCGCACCGCGAGGGGACATATCCGCCATGCCGAGCCCGCACGACAGAAGCCGCTTTACCCCAGGCCGCCGCGCCCTGCTGCAGGGCAGCGCCGCTGCCGGCCTCGCCGCCGCCCTGCCCGCCGCGCCCGCGGTTGCCCAGGGCGCCGGCGCCCGAACGCT
>JAIYAI010000350.1 GCA_027489135.1 Acetobacteraceae bacterium | reverse complement strand
TCACCTCGCCCGCGATGGCGAGCTTCGCGGAGAACGGCACGGGCATCGTGTACCAGGCCCGGTTCACGGATACCGACGGGCCAGGCTACCTTCCTCCCTGGCTGCTCTTCGGCACCGATGGCCAACTGTTCTCCGTCGACGCCACCGGTGCGATCCGCTTCCGGGCCACGCCGGATTTCGAGACGCCGCGGGATTTCGATGGCGACAACGTCTACGAAATCGAGCTGCGGGTCACGGACGGTGTCGGCAACGGGTATCAGGACGTCACCATAACGCTGACCGATGTGCCGGAGACGGCGACGCTGACGGGCTTCGGGCCCGGCATGACCTTCGCCGAGAACACGGTGAACGCGGCGCCGCAACTGCTGGACGGTGACGTGGTGTTCACCGCGGGCGATAGCCTGGCCGGCGGCCTCCTTATCGTCGGCGGCCTGCTGGCGGAGGACCGGGTCTCAATCCTGGCGCAGGGTAATGCCGCCGGGCAGATCGGCTTCGACGGCAGCGCGGTGACCTATGGCGGCGTGACGATCGGCACTGCTACGGGGGGTGTCGGCGGCGACTTCACGGTGGCCTTCACCGCGGCGGTGACCGGTGCGGCGGTGGATGCGCTGATCCAGAGGCTGGCCTACGGCAACATCGGCGACCTTCCCGCCGTCAGCCGCACGCTGACCCTGGACGTGGTGGACGCGCAGGGCGGGCACCTGGCAGCGACGCGGACGCCGCAATTCACCGCGCTGGATGGCCCGGCCGGGTCCGCAACCGCCAACCCCTTCGCCGACATCGATGTCGGCTTGGCCGACCTCTCCGTCGGCGATCGCAGCGCGCCGGCCTTCGTGGACCTGGACGGCGACAGGCGGTTCGACCTCGTCGTCGGCGACTACGACGGCACGCTGCTGGCCTGGCGCAACACCGGCAGCGGTTTCACGGCGCTGGGCGGCCCTGCCGGATCCGCCACCGCCAACCCCTTTGACGGCATCGATGTCGGTTACTACGGCAGACCGGCCTTCGCGGACCTGGACGGCGACGGGCGGCTCGACCTCGTCGTGGGGAACAGCTATGGCGCGCTGTCGGCCTGGCGTAACACCGGCAGCGGCTTCACCGCGCTGGACGGTCCGTCCGGGTCCGCCACCGCAAACCCTTTCGCCGGCATCGAAGTCGGCTTCTTCAGCGCGCCGGCCTTCGTGGACCTGGACGGCGACGGGCGGCTCGACCTCGTCGCGGGCAACTTAGACGGCACGCTGCTGGCCTGGCGCAACACTGGCAGCGGCTTCGCCGCGCTGGACGGCCCGGCCGGGTCCGCCACCGCCAACCCCTTTGACGGCATCGATGTCGGCTACTCCAGCACGCCGGCCCTCGCGGACCTGGACGGCGACGGGCGGCGTGACCTCGTCGTCGGCAACTACGACGGCACACTGCTGGCTTGGCGCAACACCACGCCGCTACCCGCCATCACCGTGGTGGTCAACGCGGAGAACGATCCTCCCGTCATCACCTCGCCCTCGGCAGTGACCTTCGCGGAGAACGGTACGGGCATCGCCTACCAGGCGCAGCTCACGGACCCCGACGGGCCCGACACGGCGTTGCCATGGCTGCTTTTCGGCGATGACGCGCCCCTGTTCAGCATCGATGCCAGTGGTGCGGTGCGCTTCATGGTCGCGCCGGATTTCGAGGCGCCGCGGGATAGCGCCAGCCTCACGCCGCCTCGCGACAATGTCTACAACATCCAGCTGATGGCCACGGATGGCGCCAGCAACGTGATGAAGGCGGTCGCCATCACGGTGACGGATGTGCCCGAGGCGGCGGCGCTGACGGGTCTTGGCCCATCCGTCGTCTTCGCCGAGAACACGGTGAACGCGGCGCCGCAACTGCTGGACGCCGATGTGGTGTTCACGCAGGGCGACAGCCTCGCCGGCGGGCGGCTGGTCGTCTTCGGACTGTTGGCGGAGGACCGGATCTCGGTGCTCGGGCAGGGTGGTGATTCCGGCCAGATCGGTGTCCTCGGATCGACCATCGCCTATGGCGGCGTGATGATCGGCACCGTAACGGGCGGGGTCGGCGGCGACTTCACGGTGGTCTTCACCAGCGCGGCGACCGGCGCGGCGGTGGATGCGCTGATCCAGCGCCTCGCCTACGGCAATGGCAGCAACGCGCCGACCGCGACGCGCACGCTGGTCCTCGACGTGGTGGACGCGCAGGGCGATTCCCTGGCGACGCCGCCGGGCATCGTCGTCACGGTCGTTCCGGAGAACGACCCCTTCACCGGTCCGCGGGTGCACGCCCTGGCGCCGCTGCCCGAGGACACGACCCGCATCCTCACCATCGCCAATCTGCTGCAGGGCTGGAGCGATCCGGATGGCGATGGCCTCGTCGTCCAGGCGCTGGAGATCATCTCCGGCAATCCCGGCACGCTTGTGGATCGTGGCGATGGCAGCTGGAGCTATACGCCGGCCCCGGACGACCATGTCGACGTGGTCTTCCTGTTCGATGTCACGGATGGGCACGGCATCCGGACCGCCACCGCGACGCTCGACCTGACGCCGGTGAACGACGCGCCGGTCGGCGGCGTGCTGCTGAGCGCGACGGCCACGCAGCTTTCGGCCCTGGCCGCGCTGACCGATGTCGACGGTCTCGGCGCCATGACGCTGCAGTGGCAGGCGCTGCTGGGCGGCTTCTGGACCGACATCGCCGGTGCCACCGGGCCGAGCTTCGTTCCTGGTGCCGCCCAGGCCGGCCTCAGCCTGCGGGCGGTCGCTCGCTATGTCGACGGTGACGGCACGGCGGAGGAGGTTGCCTCCGCTGGCGTCGCCCGGATCGGTGGCGGGCGCGCCGATACCTTCGTCGGCGGCGCGGTGCAGGGTGTCTTCATGGGGCGCGGCGGCGATGACCGGATCGGTGGCGGCGAGGGGCAGGAGACCATGGTCGGCGCGGCGGGCCAGGACAGCGCCGCGGGTGGCGGGGGCGACGACCTGCTCGACGGCGGGACGGGGGCGGACAGCCTGTCCGGCGGGGCCGGGGGCGATACGCTGGTCGGTGGCGTAGACGTGGACCAGCTGGCCGGCGACGATGGCGCCGATGTGTTCCGCTTCCTCGCCCGCAACAGCGGGGGAGACATGATCCTGGATTTCGCGCCCGGGCTCGACCGCATCGAGGTGCTTGGCAGCAGCTTCGGCGGCCTGGCGGTGGGGTCCCTGGCGAAACTTGCCCTCGGCGCGCCGACGGCAAGGGGCGCGCAGTTCGTCTACGACATGACGACCGGCGCGTTCGGCTTCGATATCGACGGCACCGGGACCAGGGCCGCGGTGCTGGTGGCGACGCTGGTCGGGGCGCCGGTGCTGACGGCCTCGGATATCGTCGTCATTGCCTGAGCGCGCGCGCTGCTGGCCCGGGGTTTGCTGGTCGCCCGGTCCCTCTTGCCGGAAGAGCACCGCATGACGCTGTCCCGTCGCCTCGTCTTCGCCCTCGCCCTGCCGGTGCTGCTTGCCGCAGCGCCGGTGGCTGCCTTTCCGGACCGCCCGGTGACGCTGGTGGTGCCCTACGCGCCCGGCGGGTCCGCCGACGTGGTCGCGCGGGTGATGGCCCCCGAGATGGCCGCCGCCCTTGGCCACCCCGTGATCGTCGAACTGCGCCCTGGCGCCGGCGGGCATATCGGCGCGGCGCATGTCGCGCGTGCGGCGCCGGCGGATGGCCATACGATCCTGCTGGGATCGCTCTCGCTGGCCACCGGGCCCGCGCTGCAGACGTTGAATTTCGATCCCGTTCGGGACCTGGTGCCGATGGGCGGCATCGGCGCGGTGCCGAACCTCCTCGTCGTGTCGCCCGAGTCGCCGCATCGCAGCCTGGCGGACCTGCTGGCCGCGGCGCGGGCACGGCCCGGCGGCATCAGCTACGGCTCCTCTGGCCCCGGCACAGGCAGTCACCTTGCGGGCGAGTTGCTGGCCGCGGCGGCGGGGGTGGAACTGCTGCACGTGCCCTTCCGCGGATCGGGCGCGGTCTATCCGGACCTGATCGCGCAGCGGATCTCCATGCTGCTCGACGGTGCGGGCTCCGCCGCGGGCCAGGTGCAGGCCGGGGCGGTGCGGGCAATCGGCGTCACCTCGGCGCGCCGGGCGGAGAGCCTGCCGCAGGTGCCGACGGTCGCGGAGCAGGGGCTGCCGGGCTTCGAATTCTCCATCTGGCTCGGCTTCTTCGTGCGGTCGGGCACGCCGGCGCCGGCGCTGGCCGCGCTGGAGGCTGCGCATCGGAAGGCGCTGGCGACGCCCGCCGTGCAGGCCCGGCTGCGGCAATCGGCGACGGAGGCGATCCCGACCGATGCCGCGGGTTTCGCCGCCTACTATCGCGCCGATGTCGCGCGTTGGGCGGAGATGGTCGCGCGCGGGCGGCTGCAGCGGCTGGACTGACCGATACCAACGGCCCTGAACGTTGACACGTCCAGGGGCCCTCGGGCGCGTTGCACGAAGCGCACGCCTGCGAAGTGACGCGCAAACCTGCGGTTTGCCTGGCGCCGCCGCGGCATGCGAGCCGCATGCTGTCGCATGACCGGCGGGCGCCATTCGGCGGCCTCGGCCCGGTCGGGGAACCGGGCCGCTGCGATTACGGCAATCTGTTGCGAATATGGGTCCGGAAGGGGGGGCGTTCGGACAGCAGCGCGTAATAGGCTTCCAGCGCCGGCAGCGGCGTGCGGTTGACACCCTTCATGGCGTACCAGCGGTGCACCACGAATCCGGCCGGGATATCGGCCAGGGTGAAGGCGGGCCCGGCCAAGTAGGGGCCGCCGATTGCCAGGGCCTCGTCCAGTACCGCCATGCGCGCCGCCCATTCGCGCCGGCCCAGATCGACGAACCAGGGGTTGTTCCAGGGCTCGAGCCCGAGCTCGCCGCCGAGATAGGCGCCGCGCATGGGCTGGGTCATCTCGTAGGCGACCCAGTCCATCCATTGCTCGACCGCCGCCGCCGCGGCCGGATCCCGCGGCAGCAGGTGGTCGGCGCCCTCGCGCCGGGCGAGGTAGCGCAGGATCACATGGGATTCCCGCAGCACCGCCTGGCCGTCCCGCAGCACCGGCACGGTGCCGAGCGGGTTCAGCGCGCGAAAGGCCGGGTCGGCGGTGTCGCGATGCCCGCGTCCCCAGTCCTCCTGCGCGAATTCGAGCCCGAGCTCGCCCAGGAGCCAGAGAACCTTTCGGACGTTGTAGGCGTTGCGGCGGCCGAGCAGGGTCAGCATGGCGGGGGCTCCCTCGATACCGGCAGTCTGGCCCTTGCCCGGGCGTCTCGCCATGGCCGTTCCCGCTTTGGCTTGCGGCGGCCCGACGTAAGTGTCACTCAACCCCGCCGCCGCGGAGGAGCCCGCCCTTGCCCAGCCTCAAGCCCCTGAAAAAGGCCGTCCTTCCGGTCGCCGGCCTTGGTACCCGTTTCCTACCCGCCACAAAAGCACTGGCGAAGGAGATGCTGCCCGTCGTCGACAAGCCGCTGATCCAGTACGCGGTCGAGGAAGCCCGGGCGGCGGGCATCGAGCAGTTCTGCTTCATCACCGGCCGCGGCAAGACCGCCATCGTCGAGCATTTCGACGTCGCCTACGAGCTCGAGAAGACCCTGTCCGAGCGCGGCAAGGAGAAGGAACTCGCTCAGCTTCGCGCCGAGGCGATGGAGCCGGGCTCGATCGTCACCGTCCGCCAGCAGGTGCCGATGGGCCTCGGCCACGCGATCTGGTGCGCCCGCCACTTCATCCAGGACGATCCCTTCGCCATCCTGCTGCCCGACGACCTGATGCTCTGCGACGTCTCCTGCACGAAGCAGCTTGCCGACGCCTACCGGGAGACCGGCGGCAACGTGGTCGCGATCGAGGAAGTGCCGCGCGAGCGGGTAAACCGCTACGGCGTGCTCGATGTCGAGAAGGACATGGGCCGCCTCGTCTCGGTCAAGGGCCTGGTCGAGAAGCCCCCGGTCGAGAAGGCGCCGTCCAACCTCACCATCATCGGCCGCTACGTGCTGATGCCGGAGGTGATCGGGCATCTGTCGAAGATGGAGCGCGGCGCCGGCGGCGAGGTGCAGTTGACCGACAGCATGGCGAAGCTGATCGGCGCCCAGCCCTTCCACGGCGTCCGTTACGAGGGACGGCGCTTCGACTGCGGCGACAAGGCGGGCTTCCTGGAAGCGCAGATTGCCTTCGCCCTGAAGCGCGAGGACATGGCCGGCGCGGTGCGCGACTTCCTGGCCCGCTACCGCTGAACCGCGACGGAGACGGATAGCGATGCGGGTTGTCATGATCGGGGCCGGCTATGTCGGCCTGGTCTCCGGGGCGTGCTTCGCCGAGTTCGGCCACGACATCTGCATGGTCGACACCGACGCGTCGAAGATCGATGCGTTGCAGTCGGGCCGCATCCCGATCTACGAGCCCGGCCTCGACAAGCTGGTCGCGGAGAACGTCGCCGATGGACGTCTCTCCTTCACGACCGACCTCAAGGCCGCGGTCGCCGGGGTGGATGCGGTCTTCCTCGCCGTCGGCACGCCGTCGCGTCGCGGCGACGGCCATGCCGACCTCTCCTACGTCTACGCCGCGGCCGAGCAGGTGGCGAAGGTGGCCTCCGGCCCGCTGGTGATGGTGACCAAGTCCACCGTCCCCGTCGGCACGGGCCGGCAGGTGCAGGAGATCGTCCGCAAGGCCCGCCCCGATCTCGCCATCGAGGTCGCGTCCAACCCGGAATTCCTGCGCGAGGGCAACGCCATCGGCGACTTCATGCGGCCCGACCGCGTGGTGATCGGCATGATGGACGGGGAGGGGGGCAAGCGCGCCGAGGCGGTGCTGCGCAAGCTCTACCGGCCGCTGAACCTGATCGAGGTGCCGATCCTGGCGACCCGGATCGAGACGGCGGAATTGATCAAGTATGCCGCCAACGCCTTCCTCGCGGTGAAGATCACCTTCATCAACGAGATCGCCGATCTCTGCGAGAAGGTGGGCGCCGACGTGCACGACGTCTCCCGCGGCATCGGCCTCGACGGCCGCATCGGCCGCAAATTCCTCCACCCCGGCCCGGGCTATGGCGGCTCCTGCTTCCCGAAGGACACGCTCGCGCTCGCCCGCACCGCGCAGGATGCCGGCAGCCCGATCCGCCTGGTGGAGACCACGATCTCGGTCAACGACGCGCGCAAGGAGTCCCTCGCGGCGCGGGTGACGGAGGCGCTGGGCGGCAGCGTCGCGGGCAGGACCATCGGCGTGCTGGGGCTGACCTTCAAGCCCGAGACCGACGACATGCGCGACGCGGCCAGCCTGGTCTTGGTGCCGTCCCTGGTCGCTGCCGGCGCGACGGTGCGCGCCTTCGACCCGCAGGGCATGGGACATGCCAAGCCGCTGCTGCCGGCCGCGGTGCAGTACGCCGCCAACGCGCTCGATGCCGCCAAGGGCGCCGACGCCGTGGTGCTGCTGACCGAATGGAACGAGTTCCGCGCCCTCTCGCCCGAGAAGCTGAAGACGGCGATGGCGGGCGACGCGCTGCTCGATTTCCGCAACGTCTACGATCCGGCGGTGATGCGGGAGGCCGGCTTCGCCTACCGCTCCATCGGCCGGCCCTGATCGGGAACCCCGCCATGACCGCCTTCCACCACAACTTCCATTCGACGGTCCTCCGCGAATACGACATCCGCGGCATCATCGGCGAGACGCTCTCGCCCGAGGACGCCTTCGCGATCGGCCGCTGCTTCGGCTCGATCGTCGTGCGGGAGGGCGGCAAGCGCGCCGCGGTCGGCTATGACGGTCGCCTCTCCTCCCCCGATCTCGAACCGCAGCTCGTCGCGGGGCTCCGCGCCTGCGGGCTCGAGGTGGTGCGGATCGGCCTGGTGGCGACGCCGATGCTCTACTTCGCCGCCTACCACACCGGGGCCGATGGCGCGGTGATGGTGACGGGCAGCCACAATCCGCCCAACTACAACGGCTTCAAGATGATGAAGGGCAAGAAGCCCTTCTTCGGCAAGGAGATCCAGGAGATCGGCCGCATGGCCGCCGCGGGCGACGTGGTGCCCGTCTCCCTGGAAGGCTCGGACCGCCAGATCGACGTCACCGAGGACTACGCCAAGCGCGTCCTGCAGGACTATGATGGCGGGGAGCGCCGGCTGAAGGTGGTCTGGGATCCGGGCAACGGCTCGGCCAGCGAGATCACCAAGGTGCTGGCGGCGCGGCTGCCGGGCGAGCATTTCGTCATCAACGGCGATGTCGGCGGCACCTTCCCGAACCACAAGCCCGACCCGACCGTCGCCGCGAACCTGGTGCAGCTGATCGACGAGGTGGCGCGCGAGGGTGCCGATCTCGGCATCGCCTTCGACGGCGACGGCGACCGCATCGGCGTGGTCGACAATGAGGGCCACATCCTGTTCGGCGACCAGTTGCTGGTCGTGCTGGCGCGCGATGTCCTGAAGTCCAAGCCCGGCGGCACCATCATCGCCGACGTGAAGGCGTCCCAGGTGCTGTTCGACGAGGTCGCGCGCGCCGGCGGCAATCCCTTGATGTGGAAGACCGGCCACAGCCTGATCAAGGCCAAGATGGCCGAGACCGGCAGCCCGCTGGCTGGCGAGATGTCGGGCCATATCTTCTTCGCGGACAAGTGGTACGGCTTCGACGACGCGCCCTATTCGGCCGTCCGCCTGCTCGGCATCGTCGCGCGGATGAGCGAGACGCTGTCCGAGGTTCGCGCCGCGCTGCCGCAGGTGATCAACACGCCGGAGCTCCGCTTCGACTGCGCCGAGGACCGCAAGTTCGTCGTGGTGCGGGAGGTCAAGGACCGCCTCGCCGCCGAGGGCGCCAAGGTGCAGGACGTCGACGGCGTGCGCGTGCTGACGGATGACGGCTGGTGGCTGCTCCGCGCGTCCAACCCCCAGGCCGTGCTGGTGGCGCGCTGCGAGGCGACGTCCGAGGCAGGGCTGGAGCGGCTGAAGCAGTCCCTCTCGCGCCAGTTGCAGGCGAGCGGCCTTGCGGCCCCGGATTTCTCGGGCGCGAACGCGGGGCATTGACGCGCCGGCCCTGTCCGACCCATCTGCGGCGCAACGATAGGAGGGAGTTGCTCCGCATGGTCCGCACCACCCGCCGCGCCCTGCTCGGCGCGGCAGCCCTGTCCGCCGCGCCGGGCCTGCTTCGCGCGCAGGCGGTGCAGCGTCCGGCGCGAATCGTCATCGGCTTCCCGCCGGGCGGTTCTTCCGACGTCGTTGGCCGCCTCTATGCGGAGCGCCTGCGCGGCGTCTACGCGCCGCAGGTGCTGGTGGACAGCCGCCCCGGTGCCGCGGGGCGCATCGCGGTGGAGGCGGTGAAGGCCGCCGCCCCAGATGGCGAGACCATCCTGCAGACCCCGGCCTCGATGCTCACCCTGCAGCCCGCGGTCTTCCCGCGGCAGGTGCGCTACGACGCGCTGACCGACCTGACGCCGGTCTCCACCGTCGTCAGCTTCCCCTTTGCCCTGGCGGTGCCGGCCAACCATCCGGCGCGCGACTTCGCGGGCTTCGTCGCCTGGGCGAAGACCCAGGCCGACATCCCCTTCGCCTCGCCGGCGGCCGGGGCCTCGCCGCATTTCCTCGGCGTGATGCTGGCCAAGGCGATCGGCGCGACCATGACCCACATCACCTACCGCGGCGCCGCGCCGGCGGTGCAGGACCTGATCGCGGGGCGGCTGCAGGCCTTCGTCGGCGTGCTCGGCGACGTCACGCCGCAGGATGGGCAGGGGCTGCGCATCCTCGCCGTCTCCGCCCCGCAGCGGGTGCCGCGCTACCCGTCCATCCCGACCTTCGCGGAACTCGGCTACCCGGCGCTGACCAAGGACGAGTGGTTCGGGATGCTGCTGCCGGCGGGCGCGCCGCAGCCGGTGGTGACCGCGCTGTTCGACGCGATCCGCCGCGTCGCAGCCGAACCCGCGCTGCGCGAGGCGCTGGCGAAGCTCGACTACGAGGCGACGACCTCCGACAGCCCCGCAGCCTTCGCCGCGAAGATCCGGCGCGAGCGGGAGGAGTGGGCGGTGGTGGTGAAAGAGAGCGGCGTCACCCTCGACGATTGACGGGCAACGATTGACGCGGCCCGCCCGGCATCGCCAATTCCTCGCCTCCAGAGCGGCACCCATGCCGCCACCGGGACCGGAGACCGATCCATGCCGCCGATGCTTCATCGCCGCACCCTGCTGCTGGGCGCGGGCGCCGCCACCCTCGCCATGCCGGCGTTGGCGCAATCCACCGATTGGCCGAAGGCGCCGATCCGCGTCGTCGTGCCCTTCCCGGCCGGCGGCACCACCGACATGCTGGCGCGCCTCTACGGCCAGCGGCTCGGCGAGACGCTGGGGCAGCCGATGCTGGTCGAGAACCGCGGCGGCGGCGGCGGCTCCATCGGCGCCGACGTGGTCGCCAAGGCGCCGCCGGATGGCCAGGTGGTGCTGTTCCACAATCTGACCTTCGTCACCACGACCAGCGCGCTGCAGTTCGTCGGCCGCGCGCCGCACGACATCGAGCGCGACTTCATCGCCGTGTC